>JAKLIR010000005.1 GCA_022709505.1 bacterium
GAATCGAGATCGGAGATGAATTCCCTGTCCGGTGTGCGGACTACCGCGCCGTCCCGCTTGAAGCCTATGCCGCCGACGCCGTCGAGCGGATCGCCGTTTTTCAGCGCGCGCAGGATTTCGACGAGCGTGATCTCGCCCTCACCGCGCACGACTATATCGGCGTCGTAATTTTCGAGAATCTGGTCCTGCATTGGAGTCGCGTGGGGGCCGCCGAAGATCGTCACCGCGCCCGGGTCGATGTTTTTCACCAAGCGTGCGGCGTCGCGCGCGGAGTTCCGGTTGAAAGAAAGGCAGGAGAAGCCGACGGCGAGCGGCCGGGTTTCGCGCAGGATTTTTTCGAAGCCGGCGCGGGCGGCGGGCCATGGAGTACGGTAGCTGTCGAAGAAAGCCGTACCGAATCCGGCGGTCTCGGCGGCGGCGGCGAGATAGCACACGCCGAGCGGATAGCCCGTCGCGGTTTCGCCGTACTCCTCGGAGGATGAATTGACTATCAGGATATCAGTCATCGAGCCCCGGCTTTTCCAGACAAAGGATACATAAATAGAATATTAGCTATTGAGCGTGAAAAAGAACACACGTTTGGAAAAACGCGATGCCGGAGCTCAAGAGAAATCGTTCGTCGGGCGCGCTGCGAACCTGATGCGGAATTTGGGCGGCCGGGCGATGACGCACGTGACCGAGCAGTTCGGCATAAAGCCGAGATGCGGCGCGGCGAGAACGGCGTTGAGCGGGTCGCGGTCGATCAGTTCGAGCATCATGGCGCCGAGGAAGAAGTTGTGCGCGACCGCCGCGATGCGGCGCTCCGGGCGTGAGGCGAGATAGTCGAGACAGTAGCCGGCGCGCGCCTTCAGATCGGTGGAGCTTTCGAACCCTTTAAGGCCGAAGTTGGCCCACGTGTTGAACGCTATCATCACTCCGAGGTCCATCGCCCTATCGCGGATTTCCTTCCCGTGCGGAATTTTATATATCGCGCGCGAAATCGTGTTTTCGAGTTCGAGGTTTTTGAGCGTGCCGCCTTCCACGAGGACTTCGCGTAGTTCGGGCAACTCGACGATCGGCTTGCCATAGTGTTCCGAGATCGGTTTCGCGGTCAGGTTGGATCGCGCCAAGCCGCTCGCGTAAACCGCGTCTATGTGAACTCTCGCCGCGAGCCATTGGGCCACGGCTTCCGCCTGCCGGACGCCGAGGTCCGAAAGAGGATTGTCGAGGAACCCTTCCTCGTTCACGTCCATTTGGTCGAACGTGACGCCCGCCACGTTGTCGAGTGATTCGCCGTGTCTGATGAAGTAGATTTCTTTCGCCATTGCTTTCACCTCGGTTGCGGAACGGCAACATGTCCGGGCGTTCGCGTGTCTTCCCCGCCCTCGGCCGTAGCCTTCGTTAGTATCTGACGGATATTATTTCGAGCCGCATCACCCGGCCGTAGCCGGAAAGCGCTTCGGACAGATCGTCGTATATTTTAAAACGGTTGTCTATGCCGAGCATCCCGAAAACGGTTCTTACATTCGATTGCGGGTGGCAAAGCACAAGCGTTCCGATCTTCTTTTCGATCATGGACGCGAGCTTAATGATCAGCCCGATGCCCGCGCTGTCTATGAATTCCGTCTTATTGAAATCGATGATGAATTTTTTGCAGTGTTTTCCGAGCAGTTCCCCGATCAGAAGTTCGAGATCGGTGTCTTCATGGCGCGTCACGCTGCCTTCGAGCCTTATCAGGATCACGGGCGGTTCGTCTATTCGGGGAAGGTTCTGATCCATCTTTAGGGACCGCGGAGCTCCTGAATTTTATGTGAACCGGAATTTTCCCTTCGGCTTGTTCCGGGTCCCGATCCACTCCGCTATGTCCGACATTTTGAAGCGGATGTGGTCCCTATTCACAACCACGAAAGGAATTCTGCGGTGCTGAATCCACTCGACGAGCTTGCGCCTGTCCACCTGAAGCAGGACGCTCATTTCATCGATAGTAAACAGCCGCTCGCGTTCCGGCTTGGGCGATTTTTTCTGCGGCATGACGCCACCTCTAAAATCGGATTTCGCAAATATTTTATCAGTAAGACCGCTCAAGCGCAACGCCGGGGCCTTCTTAACCGCGGGCCTCGGGAAACTACCTGTGCGATTGGCTCATCTCCTGCTGCACGATCGCCACGATCTTCGCCACGTATTTCCCTATGAGCGGCACGTCCACCATCGAACTGAGCAGATACAGCGTGAACCCGAGAAGGAGCGTCATTCCGATGCTGAAACCGAACCCGCGCGCCAGCCCCATCACGAAATTGTACCACGCAACTTTCAGCGGCTTCTGCGTGTTGGAAAGATACTCAGCGAGGTTCATTCTCTCGAAAATGTCCGCGAGCCGGTGAAGCCGGACCACTGTCTCCGGCTCGATCCTGTACGTCCGCTCCGGAGATGGGATGGAAAACACATCCGTGGTCCCCTTCTCTTTTTCACGCTCGTCTTTACGGGGCGCTTCTTTTTCGCTCATCAATTTTCTCCGATCATGACATCGCTGATTCTATCATGATAGCAAATCCCGCGCAACGCCGGCCCATTCAAGCCTCCGCGTTTCATATATCGGCTCGATGGTGCAAAATTGAGCCTTCGGAGATAAAATCAATAGCATGTTCAACGATACGGAGGCTCCTGAATGGAAAAATATGCACTGACGACGAAAGGCGCGCCGGCGGCGGTCGGCCCCTACTCACAAGCAATTGAAGTTAAAGGCGCGAAAAGCTTCGTGTTCCTCTCCGGCCAGATCCCCCTCGATCCCGAGACGGGGGAGATGGTGACATCGAGCGTGGCCGCGGCCACCGAGCGCGTGTTGCTCAACATGAAAGCCGTGCTCGCCGCCGCCGGACTCGACTTCACCGACGTTGTGAAAACAACCGTCTTCATAGCGGACATGAACGATTTCGCCGCGATGAACGAAGTCTATGCGCGCTACTTCACGTCGGAACCGCCCGCGCGCGCTACCGTTCAGGCGGCGCGGCTTCCCAAAGACTCTCTCGTCGAGATTGAAGCAATCGCCGTCTCGGAAAAATAATACGAACGTGGGAGGACCCCATGAAAATCATATCAATTCACGGCAGCCCTCGCCGACGAGGCAACACAGCCGCCGCTCTCGATATCTTCGAAAGAGAGATGCACGCGCGCGGTCACTCGACGGAGCGGATATTGCTCGCGGACGTTAAAGTGAACCCGTGCAAGTCCTGCTGGCGCTGCGCTAAATCCGAAGATGAGAATGGATGCCCGCAGAAAGACGACGCAGCCGGGATTTTTTCCAAAATGGCCGCGGCGGACGCAATCGTGTACGCCGTACCGCTCTACTGCTGGTGCTTCCCGGCTCAGATGAAAGCCCTCATAGACCGCCACGTGTGCCTCGTGAAAGGCTTTGAAACGGAAAAACACACATCCCTAATCGGTGGCAAAAAAACAGCTCTGCTCGTAACATGCGAAGGCCCGGAGAAGGACAACGCGGACCTAATTCAAATCGTTTTCGACAGAATGTGCGGATACGCCTTGATGAAAGTCACCGGCAAATTCATCATCCCCGGTTGCGGGATGGAACCGGGGTCGCTCCCGGCCGATGCAGAGGAGATTATCAGAAAAATGGCCGCCTCGTTCGACTGACAACATCATGAAACTTAACAGCTTGAGCTTCACGACTCTCTTCCGCCTCGGGCGCCTCAAGGAGAAACTTTGCCCAAGGGGAGACTTTGAAAAGCTTCCCCTTGGGAATCCTCTTCAAACTTTTCGCGCGCGCAATTCCGAAAGAGCACCGGAATTGCTTCCATAAGAACGGAAGTTTGATTCGGCCGCAGCTTGTGACCACCACACCCCGAAATGACCACCCCTGCCGTCCGTGTCCCCTCGTGGATCCCGGGTCTCAGCCCGGGATGACGAAATGAGAGGGGCCGGAATGACGTCCACTAAGGTGACCTAAGAACAACAGCTCTTCACCGTGACGATGAAGGAGATGCACGGGAATGCCGTAAGCAAGGTGAAAAACGAAATGACACGACGTCGGGATGACAGAGGATGTGTGGTGATAACTTGAACAAGCAATGGCGCGGGGTTTATGCGGCATTGCGAAAGCTGAAATTTTTGGGGGGATTCCCAAGGGGGCGCTTTTTCAAAAGCGCCCCCTTGGGCCGCCGGAGGCAAAAAGAGGTCGGATGCGTTTATCGCCTTAGGGGCCATGGTGTATAATTGCTTCAAATTCAAGGGTGGCGATGAATTGTTGGAGGGCCTGATGAAGGATTCGGGCGACGATGCGGCGGGATTTCCGGATGGAAGACACTCGGTTCGTCCCTGATGTTTGCTCGATGTCGAGAGGATTCATGTAAAGATGAAGGTCTGCGGGTTTCCAAAAAATGCAAGAGTGGGAAAGAAGAAGCTAATAAGGCTTTTTGCGAGAACGGGCGGCGTTGGGGCGGTGTTTGTGATGTTTCTCGCCGGTTCGTTGTTTTTGGCGTTTCCGGCGGGCGCGTGCGATGAAGCGTGTGTGAAGGATTTAATTGTGAAGAATGACGAGTTCGCGCCCTTGTCCGAATACCGGGACAGCGCAGAGGTGCTTGGCGCGAAGTTGAGGCATTTGGACGAAATAAATGAATACAGGAAGCAGGCAGGGACCGCGCCGGTGGGGTACGATCTGCTCGCAGGCAGGGTGGCGAACAAGCAGGCGAGAGAGGCTGCGTTGAACGGATTCGGCGGGCACTGGAACATGGCGGGGCTATCTCCGTTCATGAGGTACGGACTGAACGGGGGTGTGGATCACGTGTCTGAAAACGCCTATGAAAAAACGGCGGTGATAAAGAACTATAAGGGTGAGACGGAAGAATGCTCCATGGCGGACATGGGGAAGCTGCTTGCGGATATGCGGGAGGCGACGGATGAGTTTATGAATGAGGGAGAAGGGGGGAAGCATCACGACAACATTTTGGAGAAGGATCACAATTTTGTGGGATTAGGTTTTTATTGCGAGAAGGTGCAGGACGGAACCCGGGTGGAATTCAGGGTCAGATACTACGAAGAATTTCTTAATAGATATATAACGTTCGATGATTTCAAACGGGAGGTCGCCGCGGGAGAGGCGATCAAGATATCGGGAGCGGTTTCGCCGGACGCGGGCGGGAGCGCGTATATGACGGTGTCGTATTACGTCTCTCCGCCCGCGGAGTTGACGCCGGATGAGATAAACGAGATGCCGCAGTATTACCGGGACTATACGAACGAGAGGCAGATGGTGCTCGGGCCGGGAGATATGGGGCTTGCGCCGGGCGGGCGTTTTTCAGTGGGTTTCAAGGCTGACAATCCGGGATTTTATTATGTTCAGATATTGCTTAAAAGAGACGGCGCTGCGCCCGAGGCTGGAAAAGTTTTAACCCCGAAAGAGTTAATTTATGCGTCGGGAATAGTGATCACCGTGCATTGAGCCGGTGGGTCTTCGCCGAATCCGGATCAAAAACAAGGGTCGGCGCATCTTCCGCTGGGCGACTTTTATTATTTTCACCTTATCTTAGTTTTTGTGATAAAATGGAACAGGTTTGTATTCAATTAACTTGTTAATGTATCATCACGGCGGAATGGTTTGAAAAACAAATTGTTCTCTTTAGGTTGAGGAAATCTAACGGATGTACGGTTCCACGATGGAGGAAACCGAGCGATGAAATATTCAAAGGCTTTGCTTTTCGCGTCAATAATCACGGCGTGGTGCTTGGTGTCGGGCGTCGCGAACGCGGCGGACAATGCTCCGGTGGGGAAGGCCTTGAAAAAAGAATATTATTTCCTGCTTCCGGAAAAGGCGTCTCTCGAAAAAGGTTCGAAGGAGAATAAGAGTTCGAGCGTGATGACCGCGCTGGCGGAGGCGATAAAGCTAATAGGAGTGAAATCCGGGATAAATATTAGTTTCACTTTCTCCGACGAGGACGAAATCCGCCGTGTCGGATCGGTGAAATTCGCTAAGAAACGGATTGGAAAAGACATAGACTTCGCTGTGCTGATGCCGTCTCTTTACGTTTATCTTAAAGACAAAGGGGTGCCGATCGAACCGCTCGTGACGTACACGGTGGATAACAAAAAAACGGATCACGTGTGTTTATATGTGAGGAAGTCCGACGGGCTGAAGGATATAAACGACCTGAAGGGCAAGAAGCTGATGGACAACAAGGCGATAGAGGGCGCGCCGTCGGTGGAAGAGATATTGTATGAGCAGGGTATCACGGCGCCGAAGGAGAAATTTTTCGATATAGTGGGCGGCAAGCAGCGCCTTTTGGACATGGCGTACTCTGTTGTGTTCCGGAACGCGGACGCGTTCGCGGCGGCAGGGGTGCAGATGAAATTGTCGTCCGGGCAGGACGCCCGCTTCAAGGAGCTCGAGCCTCTCGTTTGCACGAAGGAGTTCACGAATCTCGTGATCGTGTATTACAACAAGACGGACCCCGCGCTGATCGAGACTTTGCGAACTAATTTTTCAAAGATGCACAAGGGAAAAGAGTTTCAGAGCGTGAAGCTTCTGTTCGTCGCGTTGAACGGGCACTTCGTTCCGGTTGACGACTCGGAATATGAATCGTGGCGGGACTATTACAAGCGGGCGTTGAAGAAAGGCTGGATGAAGAAGGCGGATCTCTACGATCATTGAGAAGGCGGCCATGACGGACGGAAGGCGAAAAAAACGGTTGAGGATGGTGGTGAAGATTTCCATCCTCGTTTCCGCGTCGATAGTGATAAGTTCGCTCGTGTTTTCATACATGGTATTCGTGCGTCAGGAACGGCTGTACCAGAACGAAAAACTTCTCGAAATGAAATCGATCGCCAAGTTCTATTCACAATTCATAGACAGCTACATCTGGCCGGGGAAATCGGTGAGGATAATTGCGGCGTTACGACAGTTGAACAACGTCGAGGGCGTGGCTTTCATCAAGGTGGTCGATGAGAAGGGGAAGCAGATTTATTATTCAGAGAATTTCATGCCGTCTTCGTATAACGACGGGAGGCGGTTCAAATACATTGGGAAAAAGGGCGGCGAGCTCCAGTTACGGATCAATGACACGACGTTGCGCGACAATGACGGGGGGATAGGCGTCAGGGTGGGAGAAAAAGAGATGGAGTTGTCCGCGGAAAAACCGTGGCAGGATACGGGCGTGACGCTGCGCCCGGGCGGCGAAACGGTCATTTTCGCGTCCGGGACGTGGAAAGATTTCGGGATTTCCTATGTGCCGGACGGAAGCAACTACTCGGCGCGGGAGGGACATCTTCCTTATGCCGACAGGCATGCCTATTCCATGATCGCCCGGGTCAATGACGGGACGGGAGCGGAGAACGTGCGCGAGGTGTTCCCGAAAAATTTCCGGAGGGAAGAGATTAGGGAGATCAGGGTAAAGATGTGGGAAGAAGACCGGCAGTATGTGGGGGCGCTGACGCTGGGCTATTTCAAGAAAAGCGCGATTGAAAGGGAGCGGGACGAGCGGGTCACGCTCATGGCGGAAACGATGGCGCCGAGCGTGCGCGATCTGCTACAGTCGCTCGAATATCTCGAACTGAACAACTATGTGAGAAACGCGGCGCGGGATCAGGCGCAGTTTTCATACGAGATCATCCTCGACCCGGGCAACTGCGTGATTTTCCATTCCGACGAGAGGTTCAACGGAAAGACCCTGAAAGATCCGATGAGCAATGCGGCGTATGCGGCGATAATGTCCGGCATTCCTTCTTTCATACAGACGGGCAGGGATACTAAGACGAAGAAGGCGCTGCTCGATGTGGCGGTGCCGGTAAGGTCCGGGCATAAGCTGATAGGAATAATCCGGATCGGGGTCGAGAAGGAACCGCTCGACCGCGCGATAAAGGGAGAGAGGATAGGATTGCTGTTGCTGTTGTTCGCATGTACGCTCGCGGGAATAACGGTGGCGGTGGTCGTGGCGAGGCGGATAGCGCGGCCGATCCTCGAGCTCGAGCAGGCGGTGCGGCTGATCGGCCGCGGCAACCTCGATGTGAAGGTCTCGGTGGCGACCGGCGGCGAGGAAATCGTGCGCCTCGCGGAGTCGTTCAATGAAATGGTCAAGGGCCTCAAAGAAAGGGACTTCATAAAGGACACGTTCTCGCGGTATGTCACGAAGCAGGTCGCGGATGAGATAATCAGAAACCCGAACGCCGTCTCGCTCGGCGGCAAGAAACAGATGGTGACCGTCCTGTTTTCCGACATACGCGGATTCACGGTGTTCTCCGAGAAGTATGCCCCGGAAGAGGTCGTGGCGCGGCTGAACGAGTATCTGTCCGCGATGGTGGATGTGATTTTCGAGAACGAGGGCACTCTGGACAAGTTCATCGGGGACGCGGTCATGGCGGTGTTCGGCTCTCCCATCGCACACGATGACGACCCGCTGCGTGCGGTGAAGACGGCCCTCGATATGCAGCGCCGCCTGAACGGGCTGAACGAGAAATGGACGAGCGAGGGCCGCGAGCCGCTGGTGATTGGTATCGGCATAAACACGGGCGAGGTCATCGCCGGCAACATAGGCGACATGCGCCGCATGGAATACACTGTGATTGGCGACAATGTCAATCTCGCTTCACACATTGAAGGGCTGACAAAGAATTTCAACTGCCCGATACTCATGAGCGCGAGCACGTACGAGCTCGTGAAGGACAAGGTAGTTGCGAAAAATCTCGGCTCGGTGAGCATGAAGGGTAAGCTTCGCGAGGTCGAGATATACGAACTCCTCTCTTGAGAAATTGCGAAAAGCGGCGATTCGCGGCGTTGCATCATCAACTCGAACTCGGTCACATACGAAACAGTATGCTCCCTCGTTCTCACTCGACGCGTCTTGCGCCTCACCGCTTTTGGCAATTTCTCACGAGGATAATAAGGTAAGGAAACCGGTGTTATGCTAAGGAGACCGCGGAGCGGTCTTTCCATGCGTTCCGGCGCGGAGCACCGGAACGAGTACGACTTGGTAGGAGCGAGGGTGATTGGATAGGCCTTTTTCATTTCCTCGTCACGATGCTTCGTGTCTCAACTCTTTTTACCACTCGTTCCGGTGCTCCGCGCCGGAACGAGTATAAACAATGATCTTATTTAAATGTGGGAAAGCAATTCCGGCGCTCTTCCGGAATTACGCGCGCAAAAAGTTTAGGAAGGATTCTTAAGGGAACCCTTCTCAAAGGGTTCCCTTAAGAGCGGAGCATACTCAGCCCACATCATTAACCAATGTGGGTTGAAATCGTGAAAAGGGATGAGGCGCAAGGCGCGGCAAGCGAGCGCGAGTCGCCGCCGCAACGTCGCGAATCGCCCTTTTCACGATTTTCCACGCGTAATTTGCTTTTCGCGGGAAAACAACTTATACTGTTCGAAAGACAATGCGGATTATCAAACCGATTAGCAAGGCGTAAGTCTGACGCAATGAGAAAGATGGAATAGTTCTTATCGCTCCGAAAATACCCCCTCTAACATTTGAAAACATCCGCACGCGGCGAAATGCTTTTCGCATTGTCGCGGGATACCGAGCGAACGGCGGCGCCTCTTGCGGTTGCCCGCGAGGATAAGCGGTTCGCTTATATAAGGAGACGGCGGATATTACCGCCGAAAGATTTATGACTGGATTTGAAGATTTGAAGTTGATCGACCCTTTGCTGAAGGCAGTGAAAACAGAGGGTTACGAATCGCCCACGCCGATTCAGGAGCAGGCGATTCCGATCGTGGTTACCGGAAGGGACTTGCTCGGATGCGCCCAGACGGGAACCGGGAAAACGGCGGCGTTCGCGCTTCCGATCCTGCAACGGCTTTACAGGGGCGGAACACCTGAAGGCAAACGACCGATCCGGGCGTTGACGCTGACCCCGACGAGAGAACTCGCGGCGCAGATCGGGGAGAGTTTCTCCGCATACGGCCGCCACACCGGCTTGAGATGCGCGGTGGTTTTCGGCGGCGTGGGACAGGCCCCTCAAGCCGCCGCGCTGCGCCGAGGCGTGGACATTCTCGTGGCCACCCCCGGCAGATTGTTGGACCTCGTATATCAAGGCTTGATCGATTTCGGCGCGCTCGAAGTCTTCGTGCTCGACGAGGCGGACCGAATGCTCGACATGGGATTCATCACAGATGTTCAAAGGATCGTTTCCCTCCTGCCGGAAAAACGGCAGACCTTGTTCTTCTCCGCCACAATGCCGGCGCAAATCCGTTCGCTCGCGAACAACATCCTGAACGACCCGGAATACATGGCGGTAGCCCCGCCTTGTTCCACAGTGGAGATGGTCGATCAATCAGCCTATTTCGTCGAGAAGCCGCAGAAACCGGACCTGCTCGCGCACCTGTTCAAAAACAACGAACTGCGGCGCGTGCTGATATTCACGCGCACGAAATACGGCGCGGACAAGGTTGCGCGGCATCTGACGCGGAACCGCGTGAGAGCGGCGGCGATCCACGGGGACAAGACCCAGAACGCGCGGACGGCCGCGCTGGATGCTTTCAAACGCGGCCGGGTGCGAGCGCTGGTGGCGACCGACATAGCCTCCCGCGGCATCGATGTGGAAGACGTCACGCACGTGATCAATTACGATCTGCCGAACGAGCCCGACAGCTACGTTCACCGTATCGGGCGCACGGCTCGCGCCGGAGCGGAAGGCGCGGCGATCTCCTTCTGCGATTCTTCCGAAAGGGCTTTCCTCGCGGATATCGAACGGACGATCCGGATGCACCTGAGACGCGAGCTCGGACATCCTCATCAGTCGCCGAAAACACCGCCGCCGTTGACAGACCTCGAGTCCCGCGTCGGCAGCCGGCCTTCGAAGCCCGCCGGCGCCCGCACTCCTTCCACGGGTGCGCGAAAACATTTCCGCGGAAGACGCGGTAAACCGAAATCCGCGAGCGGAAAACAGCCCGCGAAATGAATTCGCGGACGGTCCCGGCCGGCAACTTGTTTGTAGCCGGAGACTTGATTTATATAACAATTGTGTCATAGTTGTGAAAAATGCCGGATTCGCGGCCCGGAACGACGATACGAGCTTTTTATCGAATCGAGAAAGACGCATATCAAATCCTTTCGAGGAAATGATTCGTCCCGCAAACCAAAGGTAAAGGAACTGTTACGATGGGAATGAAGCTGTACGTAGGAAACTTGGATTATGCTATAACGAATGCCGATCTGGAACGAGTGTTCGGAGAATTCGGCGCCGTGGATAGTGCGGTGGTCATAACCGATCGCGCCACCGGCAGAAGCAAAGGATTCGGATTCGTCGAAATGCAGTCAGAGCAGGAAGCGCAAGCTGCAATCGCGGGATTGAACGACAAAGAGCTCGGCCAGAGAAAAATGCTCGTCAATGAAGCACGCCCGAAGGAAGAAGGCGGACGCGGCGGCGGCGGCGGACGCGGCGGCTTCGGCGGCGGACGCGGCGGCGGCGGCGGACGCGGTGGCTTCGGCGGCGGACGCGGCGGCGGCGGACGCGGCGGAGATCGCGGCGGACGCTGGTAATAGGTAGCTCCTGAATCACCGCGGCGCAAGCCTCGCGCTTCGCCACGGAAAAATATTTAATAATTTGCGACTTTTCAAGGCGGCAATTTCATTATTGCCGCCTTTTCCTTTTTATACCGCGTCGTTGGAATTGGGAGCAATGATTCAGTGCGGATGAAAGGCAAGACGGAAGGAGCATTTTTGAAGTGAGTGTTCCGGAATGTACATGAACGAGAAAATGCGATGACAACGAAGCTGTTCGTCGCTATGAATACCGGATTCGGCGCGCTATCGGCGAACGCTATTATTTCCGCTTTGAAATTTCGAGAATTCTGTTAACTTCTTTCGTGATCTCTTCGAAAAGATAAGGTTTCCGAACAAAACCGAGAGCGCCGGCGTCGAGCATTTGCTTTATCGTTCCGTCCGCGATATTACCCGACGCGATCAGCACCTTTACGTCCGGATTCATTTCCTTCAAGGCCTCGAACACTTCCACCCCGTTCATATCCGGCATTACGAGGTCAAGCACAACGATATCTATGACTTCTTTCGATTCCCGGTATATGCGAACGGCTTCCTTCCCTGAAGAGGCGTATCTGGAGTTATACCCCTCGAGCAAAAGCAATTTGCCGAGACGCGCGCCAATCTCCAAATTATCATCGACCAGCAACAGGGTTTTCTTGTTTGTTTCCATGGACGCCCGCCGCGAAACCGACCTTCAATTGCGTATCATTTTGTTGAATTTTAATTTATAATACTATTTTCCCATATTTCACCCCTAAATACAAGCCGTGCGTCCGGGCCCTCTCTTTCATCATTCCAATTTCTCCTTTTCTCATCGCTATTTCTCTCTTCTATCATTCCCGTGTCGTTTCATTTTGCCTTATCACCATAGTGCTCGTCATTCCGTGGAGAGACCCGCCGGCCGTGCCGCTTACCGAAGCGTGAGTGTCAATAGGTCTGTGATTACCGAAAAATATAGGAGAAACATACCTTTGAGTGTTTTAGATTTTGTAGTGCGAAAATTCATTTTCGCTTTCATCGCCGGGAATTAATTCCCGGCACAAGCAATACAAAGCGGCGATGAATCGCCGCACTCCAGATCAAGAATCTTTATATGGTCTGTTTTGAAACCGGAAACAGTTTTTCCGCCCTCGCTCCGGTGCTCCGCGCCGGAATGCATGGGAAGCAATTCGAAGCGAAGCCGGAATGGCGACAGTTAAAAGTTTAGGAGAGATTCTTGAATGAACCCTTATCAAAGGTTTCCTTTAAGGCCCAAGACAAGCGCGCGCGAAAGTTGTCTTGAAAAGCCATTGATTGGAATCATATTCTGGAATATAATTCCAAACTATGAGGACGCTCAACTCACACAATTCGAGCAGCGAAGCAAAGCGCGCCGTCATAATAGGCGCGGCGTTGGAATGCTTTGTGGAAATGGGTTTCACGCAAGCCACGATGGAAAAGATCCGCGAGCGTGCATGCGTGAGCAACGGAAGCCTTTACCACCATTTCGGAAGTAAAGAGGAGCTTGCGGCGGCGGCGTATATCGAAGGAGTGAAGAGCTATCAGAAGCGACTCGGCGGAGCGGTTTCGAGCAAGGTTCCGGCGGAGTCGGGGGTGAAGGCATTGGTACGCAGGCACCTGAATTGGGTGCATGAAAACAAGGCATGGGCGGTGTTTCTTTTTCGAACAAGACGCGCGGAATTCATGAAAGCGGCGGAGCGAAACCTGTCGGAGGAAAACGCGAGATTTTTCAAGCCGTTATCGGAATGGTTCGTGGAACGGAAAGAAGCCGGGGAGATACGCGACCTGTCTTTCCCATTGTACATGGCGCTCATACTCGGCCCGTGTCAGGAATATTCGCGGCTATGGCTTGCGGGGGCGGTAAATGGAAACATGTCGAGAGCCGCGGCCGAGATCGGAGAAGGCGTGTGGCGCTCGGTCAAGGCGGACTGAGCAGACCCGGATTCAAAATATCGAAAGGTGAAAACAATGGCCGAAATAGTCGAAAGACACAAAGAGAGAACAGACGTTTACGAAAGACTGCGGGATATCCTTGATAAACACCCGGTCGGATGCCCGCCCGGAGAAGAAATCTCTGAAATACTGAAGATGCTTTTCACCGAGGATGAAGCGAGCGCGGCGCTGGGGCTCGGCTACATTCCCTTCGACCTGAAAACCATTTCCGAGCGCGCCGAGTTGCCCGAAGAAGAGACTCGAATCCGCCTCGAATCCATGGCGGACAAAGGCCTCATTTTCGCACGGAAGAAGAACGGAGAACTCCAATATTCTCTGTTGCCCGTGATGCCCGGAATCTTCGAGTTCCCTTTCATGAAAGGAACGAGAAGCGAAGCAATGGATAAACTCGCTACGCTCTGGAAACAATATCTCGGGAAACTAACAAAGCAGTTCGGCTCCTCGAGCATGGCGTTCTCCCGCATCGTTCCGGTCGGCAAGACGATCGAGAGTGTTCCGGGCGTCCTCACTTATGAAAACGTGGAAGCCATGATAGAGAACGCGAACGCCGTCGGGATCGCTCACTGCGCCTGCCGGGAATCCGAGCGAAACTGCAACGCCCCCCGCGAAGCCTGCATGTTGTTCGACGAGACCTGCGACTTCCTCGTGGAAAGAGGTTTCGCCCGATATCTTACGAAAGAGGAAATGAAGCGCAAGCTCATCGAGTTCGACGAATACGGCTTGATCCATCAGGTGAACAACGCACAGAACAAGATAACGTTCATCTGCAACTGCTGCACTTGCTGCTGCGGCCTGTTGAGGTCGAAGTACGTTCACGATAACCCCAACGTTCTGAACACTTCCGGTTTCGTGGCGCTGTGCGACTACGCATTGTGCACGCAATGCGGCGTCTGTGAGAGCGACCGCTGCAAGGTGGCGGCGATAGAGATGTCCGACGATGGCCCGGTGATAGACTCGGCGAAATGCATCGGCTGTGGACTGTGCGTAACCGGCTGCCCGGCCAGCGCCATGAAGATGATCCGAAGAGACATCAAAAAAACAACCGCGAAAACAAACAAAGATATGGGGATGGCGATGCTTATGGAAAAAAACAAACTTCAGGGCTTCATGCCTTACGTTGACTCCACGGCGCGGCCGAATAAAAAATAGGCGCGAACCCGAGCGGCAGGCCTATTCTTGAAGAGAAAGGCGGACGGATTCATGGGCTTGATTGAAATAGACCCGAAGAAATGCAAACGGGACGGACTCTGCGTCAAAATCTGTTGCGAGAACCACGTGTTCGCCGAAGGCGAAGACGGCGTGCCGCGGATTGTGAACGAGAAAGACTGCATCGCCTGCGGACATTGCGTTTCGGTATGCCCGGCCGACGCGATCAGACACGGCGGCATGGATATGTCCGGTTTCGTCCCGGTCGAACGGGAGTCGTTGCCCGGCCCCGAATCAGTAGCAGCCCTGCTTTCTTCCTTGAGGTCGATCCGCCATTATAAAGACAAACCGATACCGGACGACGTTCTTGAAAAACTTCTTCTCGCCGGCTCTCAGGCGGCCAGCGAACATAACGCGCAAGACAGAGGATTCGTCGTCGTTAAGGACAAGGCGAAGATCGCCGAACTCGCGACCGAATTAGCCAAACACTACAAGTCTTTGCTGCCAATGATGAACCGTGCGGTGTTTGGAATGATTTCCATTTTCAATCCCGGCCTCGGCGCATATCTCGCGCGTTCCGAAACGGACATGCGGCGCGTCGTAAAGGAATACGCGCCCGGCAACGATACTATCTTCCACGGGTCTCCGTGTGTCATCGTCATAACAAGCGGAAAAGGGAACGTTCTGGGCAAAGACTCGGCGCTGACTTCTCAGGAAGCGATAAGGATTCTGGGGCATTCTATGGGGCTCGGCGCCTGCGTGAGCGGCTATGCGACCGGCGCCGGTTCGGTCGTTCGTAAAACGCTCGGCATCCCGAGGGACATGCAAGTTCAGACGGTCTTCTCTCTCGGCTATCCCAAGTACGAATTCCGAAAAGCGCCGCCGCGAAAACCAGCGATCGTCAGATAGGTTTGCTCCGCCTATTCCGCGGCCGGTTTCTTCTTGTTGTTTTTCTCCAGAAATGCAATCAACTGGTCCGGGTAGTTGGATATGATCCCGTCCACTCCGGCTTTGTACATCATTTTGAATGAAAGCGCGTCGTTGACCGTGTAAACGATCACCGGAATATTCAGTTTGTGTGCGTCGTCCACAACGCTTTTCGTCACATTCATATAGTTGGGAACCACGGCGTCGGGATGGCAATTTTCAATTATCGCTTTCAAGTCGCCTATGGCGCCGACGAGCGCGCCGGTTTTGATCGCCGGGTCGAGCTTCTTTATCTTCGCTATGTAATCGTGGTGAAAACTCGTCACGATGACCTTGTATGTCATATCGTATTTCTTCAGCATTTCGACGATGCCCTCTTCGCATCCGGCGCCCTTGATCTCGATATCAACTCCGATTTCCGAGGCGGCCGCCCAAGAGATCGCTTCCTCGAGGGTCGGAACCCGTTCTCCGGAGAATTCCGGCTTGAACTTCGCGCCGGCGTCGAGCTTCTTTATCTGTTCGAGCGTCATCTCCTCGAGGTTCCCGGTCCCGTCCGTCGTGCGGTCCGGTTTCCCGTCGTGCATCACCACAAGCACGCCGTCCTTCGACCTCCACACGTCGAGCTCCACCATCTCCGCTTTCATTTCGAGCGCGCGCTTGAACGAAACCATCGTGTTCTCCGGCGCATATCCCGAAGCGCCGCGATGCGCTATCACCATAACCTTGCGGCCGTTCGCCATCTCCATCCCCCGCGCGTCTTTTGATACCATGAACATCGCCGCCGCGACGAACATAAGCGCAAATAACTTTCTCATGAGACGCCTCCTTTGTTCGCTCTCCCGAAAGGGGCCCGCCTTTCAGTCCTCCCTCGGTTTAACGTTCCATACCGTCATTGCGAGGATCAGCGAAAGCGCCGCCGCGCCGACCCAGAAATAAATGACCTTGTCAAAATTATAAACCGCCTGTCCCGCCACCATGGTCTTCGTCTTCTCAAGCAGGTATCCGCTGATCCAGTCCTGCGTGGACGCCCCGAGATAGCTGAAGAAGCCGATGAAGCCCATCACCGCTCCCGTCACCCGCCGCGGGGTCAGATCGATCGCCGTCAGCCCGCCGAGGAACGCCACCGTACCGCTCACCGCGAACCCGAACACCGCGATGCTCACAACGTCCAGCCACTTATGCCCGGGGGGCCCGAAGAAGAACACACACAGCGACGCAACTTGCAGCAGTCCGTAAAGCAACGTCGTCTTGTGCCGGTTCGACCCGAAAAAGCGGTCCGAAATGAACCCCGACAGCGCGCCGCCCGCAATACCGATCACCGGCGACATCCCAAGTATCGAACCCGCCTGCACAAGGCTGTAGTGCTTCACTTCCTGAAGATACAGAACACCCCAACTGTTCACACCGTAGCGCGCCACGTACGTCAGCGCGCTCGCGAGGCCGAGCACCCACACCGCCGGATATTTCATCGCCGCGAGCTGCTGTTGCAGCAGCGTCATCGACTGCTCTTCCTCCGCGGGTAGCGGCTCGTTCTTGTACTCCGCCACATTCGGCAGCCCGTACGTCTCCGGCCGGTCCGCGAGCAGGAACAGCAGGATCACTCCCATCGTCAGCCCGAGCGCCCCGGAAACCCCGAATCCGTACCTCCACCCCAACGCGCTCACCACCACCGACGTGCAGATGAACGTTATCCCCTCTCCTATGCTGTGCGACACGTACCATATCCCGTACCACGTGCCGCGCTCCTTCTTGGAAAACCACTGCGAGAGGCTCACCACGCTCGGCGCGGCGCCCATCGCCTGAAACCACCCGTTCAGCCCCCATAGTATGAAAAATATCCAGAAAATGGAGGTGAATCCCATCAAAAGATTCACAATCGCCGAGAGAATTAGCCCCGCGGACATGAACCGCTTTATGTTGCACCTGTCCGCGAGCACGCCGTTGAAAAATTTCCCGAACGCGTAAACCGTAAGCAGTATCGCGCCGATCTTGCCGAGCTGCGCCGCATCGAGTATCCCAGAGTCGATTATCGGCTTTTTCACCACGGACATGCTCAACCGCGCCACGTAAAAGAACCCGTAGCCGAGCGTTATCCCGATGAACACCGTCCACCGTCTGAAATCGTACTTTTTCTTGAGTTCCTTGCTGGTTAGTTCGAGTCTCGGCGCATCCGGCGCCGTTCTGAAAAACCGTGCGATTAATGCAAACATGGCCGCCCCCGCAAATTATTTACCCTCACTCCCCGCAGATTATAAAAGATTTATTTCCAAATGTATAACCTCCCGGCGCGAATCGTGAATTGCGGGAAAACGGCTCCGAAAATCCCCTCGAACCTCTGGTTTATCCGCGCATCTTTAATACACGGCGACTATCTAATAAAATATGGGTCTATCCGGCGAATAGTTTTTCAAATTAAAGAGCGGAAAAGCCGCGCCGGCGAAAACAACCTCAAGGAAGGGCTCATAATGATAAAACGAATAATCCTCTCCGCCATCATCATCATTGCCTGCGGGGGCGCCGTAGCGGGCGCCGCGGGTCTGAACGCGCCCGGCGCGGACCGGATCGGCATAAGAAACCGGTTCGAAACGGCCGTTTCCGCGCCCGGCGTGAAAACGCCGGCGAAGTTCGCCGTCGTTTCGGGAAGACTCCCTTACGGGCTACGCCTTACCACCGACGGCCGCATCATCGGCTACCCGACCGCCGTCGAACGAACGAGCGCAACTCTGACCGCGACGGGCGCGGACGGAAAAACCATCACGGGTAAAGTGCTCTTCACCGTGAAGGACGATCGTTTCAGACTGATGTACCGTGAGCTGCCGGTCGTGAAAACGGGAGGAACGGTAAAGGTGAAGATCGAGGCACAGGGCGGCGCACCGGTAAGCTGCGAAGCCTCGAAGGCGCGCGTGTTCTTCGCCGACGCCGCGAAGTGGGGCGGGAAATCCCCCTATAAAGACGGCCTCCCCTCATGGATGAAGATCGGGCGCGACTGCTCGATCTCCGCGTCGCCGAAACAGGAGTCAGTCACGCTGCTCGTCATCTCCGCGACGGACGCCTCCGGCGCCACCACAAGCGAATTCTTCGCGCTCCGCGCCGCGAAAGACATCAAGTCCGAAGGCTGGCTCGAACGAAAGGCTCGGGAGTACAACCTCGACTACCAGAAACGCTTTTCGCCGAACGGCCTGACTCTCGAAATAAACGACAAAGGCGGCTACCACGCCTACGGCGACTCCGCGATCTGGACCGGCACCTACCTCGGCGGCGCGGCGTTCTACTTCGCCGTGACCGGCGAAAAATTCGCCCGCGAAAATGTCGAAAAAGCTCTCAACGCAACCACTCAACTTCGCCTCATCACAGGCGTGCCCGGCCTCATCGCCCGCGCATTCGAACACACCGAAAACTCATCCCGCAATCTTCCCTATGATATTCAGGACGACCCCGCGCGCAACTCGTTCGCGCTCACTTCCGGTCCGTATAAAGGCTGGCGCTTTCTCAGCACTGCAAGCCGCGACCAGTTCACGGGCGTATTCTGGGGCAACGCGATCCTGCTCGAACTATTCGACGATCCGTCGATCCGCGGCCGCGCCTCCGAAAACATCGTCTCGATGTCATCCCATATCTGGGACCACAAAATGCACATCGTGGACGTTGACGGAAAGCACACGCGCCACGGCGTCATGTCCGGCTACGGTATTCAGGAGTCGAACGGTGAGAAGGATTACGACCCCTACGACACTCAGCCGATCGCGGTGCCCAACGGGATGAACAGCGCCATGCTGCTCAACTGGTTCGACATGGCCGCAGCCGCCGCGACCGACACGAAAACATCCGACCTCTGGAGAGGCCGCTACCTCGCTCTCATTGCCGAAAAAACAAATCCCGAACCCGGCCGCGGCTTCGAAAACAGCTATATCAAAAACCTCAAAAAAGTTTATATCTACGGCGAGAAGTACAACTCCTATTGGGAAACCGTCTGGTTCAACCTTAACCTGTTCTTCAACAACTACTACCACTTGGCCCGGCTCGAAAAAGACGCTTCGATAAGACGGCAGTATCTGGATGTGATGAAATATTTCTGGGAAGACAAGAAACAGATGGAGGACGGATGCGAGAACCCGCCGAAACGGCGCGCGGGACGCGAGCACAACCCGCACTTCACGTGGCAGTATCTCGCCGCGAAGGGAGACCGCGAACCGGACCGGATCTTCAACGCGGTCACCGAGTTGATGCTGTTCCCGCACGGGCCGAAGACACCTTTCGTCCCCGTCGATCCGATGACGTTCAGCGCCGTGCCGGGGCACCCTGAATGGGCGTGCGAACCGATCCCCGTGCAATACCGGAAACCGGCGGATTTCCTCTGGCAGCGCGAACCATACTACATAGTTCCGAAATGGCCGAGCGACGGCATGGGCCGCCAGTGGGCGGGCGTGGACGTTATAACCCCCTACTGGATGGGCCGCTACTTCGGTTTCATACCATCTAACATCTGAGGTGTTCTCATGCTGATTCGCGGAATCTCCGCGCTGTCGGCGGCCCTGTTCGCCGCCATCGTTTTCATGTCCGCTCCGGCCGCGGCGCTCACTCCCGGCGCCGTGCAAAGCACTATCGTGGACTCCGCGCGCGGAATTGCGATCCTTAAATGCGAAAACGCAAACATCGAGCTTCGCTTCCTCGATCATGGCGTGATCCGCGTCGAGGTCTCCGCCCCGTCGATTAAAAACCCGTATGACCCAGAACTCACCGTGCCCGGCTCGCTGAAACCGGTCCGGCTCGAAGCCGGCTCGAACATCACAGGCTTCAATTCGAATAGTGCGCGAGTGAGCATCGCGGATGATGCGATAGACGTTCTCGCGCCCGACGGGTCGGAACTGCTGCGGCTTCCGCTCGGCGGGATCGACTTGAAGGACGACGGCTCTTTCTCGCTTCACTTCGACAAGACCGGCGAGGACCGCTTTTTCGGGCTCGGAGAGCCGCAGCCGGGCCTCGTCAACGACAAGAAACTCCCGTTGAACCACGACAGGCAGACCGTCGAAATATGGAACGATCACCCGCAGGCGTACATCGGAATGCCGTTCTTCATGAACACTCGCGGCTACGGGCTTCTTATAGAGAACCCGTGGCGCGCGAAGTTCGACTTCACGCCTAAAAACGAATTCAAGTACGACGCGGACGGCGGCCCGATCCGGTTCCACATATTCGTCTCGAAATCGTTCTACGACATACTCGACGCCTACACGCTGCTCACCGGGCGCGCGCCCGTGCCCCCGCGATGGGTGACCGGCTACATGCAGAGCCGCAGTTGCTACCTCGACGAAAAATATTTCCGCTGGCGCGTCAAGAATTTCCGAGACCGGAAAATCCCGGCGGACGTGCTGATCTACGACAACTATTGGACGCAGCAGAACGCGGACGGCACGCTCGAGATCGGAAACCTGCGATGGAACGAAACCAATTTCCCGAAACCGCTCGAGTTCCAGAAAGAGACGCACCGCCTCGGTTTCAAAACCGTCGTCATCATCCAGCCTTATGTGTCCGAAAACGCTCTCACTTATAAAGATGTAGTGGAAAAGAAACTGGCCGCAACCGACGCCTCGGGCGCGCCGATAGTCGCCTGCTCAAACTGCTACTGGAAACGACCCGCCCTCCTACTCGACTTCACCAATCCCGACACCCGCAATTGGTTCGGCGCTCAAGTTCGCCGCATCCGCAAGACCGGCGTGGACGGCTGGTGGACCGACCTCGTCGAGCCCGAATGGGACTCCGACGATATGATCTTCCGCGGCGGACTCCGCCGCAACGCCGTCCACAACGCTCAAGCCATCCTCATGCACAAATCCATCGCCGACATGTACCGCCGCGAACTCCCCGATGAACGGCTTTTCATCCTGAGCAGATCGGGCTTCGTCGGCGACTGGCGCTACGGCGTCGGAATATGGTCGGGCGACATCCATTCCACTTGGTTCCAATTCACGGATCAAGTCCCGATCGCCATCAACGCGAACCTTTCCGGTTTCGGCCTCTGGAACTCCGACATAGGCGGATTCGTCGAAACCCCGACCGAGGAAATGTTCATCCGCTGGATACAATTCGGCGCTTTCTGCCCCATCATGCGCCCCCACGGCGACTCCACCCGCGAACCATGGATGTACGGCCCGGAGGCGGAACGCATCAATCGAGAGATAATCAACCTTCGCTACCGCCTCTCTCCCTATCTCTATACAATGTTCCGCGAGATGCACGAACACGGCCGCCCCACAATGCGCGCAATGCTACTCGAATTCCCGGACGATCCCAAAACTTATAACATCAACGACCAATACATGTACGGGCCTTGGCTGCTCGTCGCCCCGGTGACGAAACAAAATCTCACCAAACGGAAAGTGTATCTCCCCGAAGGAGGTTGGACCGATTTCTGGACGGACGAGACCGTCGCCGGACCACGCACGGTCTCCGCCGCCGCCCCCCTGAACAGGATACCCCTGTTCGTCCGGCCCGGAGCGATCATTCCCATGGCGCCTCTCATGCAGTTCACCGGTCAAAGGCCCATCGACCCGCTCACCATCCACATCTATCCGGCCGCTTCGGCCTCCTCATACGACATCTACGAGGACGACGGCGCTACGAACCGCTACCTCAAGGGCGAGTTCGCCGTTACAAGCGTCAAGACGTCGCCGGGACCTGCCGCGAGCGTGTCCGTTTCTCGCTCGGGAAAATATTCGGGAATGCCCGCGAGGCGCGCCTACGTCATCGTTTACCACCACGCATCAGCGCCGGAATCGATAACCCTCGACGGAAAACCCGTGAGGAAAACCTCGGCCGACATCGAAAATGTTGCGCCGAAAAAAGCAGCTTGGAGCTACGACGCGGGCGCCCGCAAACTCAGGATATTCGTTCCCGCACGCGCCGCCGGATTCCAAGTCAAAATATCATCTCAGGGTGATTGAGATTATATATTTTTCCATCGCTTCCTTAATATCGCTTAAGCCCAAGTTCCCCGGACGCGGCCTTTCCTGAATTTTAATAAAGTGTTATCATTAACCCACATTCCTCACCAATGTGGGGTGAAATCGGAAAAAGAGATGAGATACAAGGCACATTGAGCGAGAACGAGAGAGCATACTGTTTCGTATGTGACCGAGTTCGAGTCGATGATGCAACGCTGTAGATCGCTCTTTTTACGATTTCCCGGATTTTTCCGGTGAAAAATCCGGGTTAAGCATAATTTGTAATCATGGTGGTATGCGATGGTAAGAGCACAGATTCAATTGAGCGAGAAGCAGGCAAAACAGCTTAAAAAGCTGGCTGCCGCGCGGGACGAATCGGTTTCATCCTTAATAAGACAAGCGGTTCAGGTTTTTATTCGAGTGGATGCCGGCCCGGACGCCGGGGAACTGCGCGACCGCGCGATCGCTCTCGCCGGGAAATACCGGTCGGGGAAAAAGGATGTCTCCGCGCGGCACGACGACTATCTCGCAAAGGATTTCGGCAAGTGAGCGTCTTCGTGGACGCTTCCGCCTTGTACGCCGTCATGGATCACGATGATTCTTTTCACGGCCGGGCCTCTATTGTCTGGAAAGGCCTCCTTCTCGCTGAAGAACGCCTCATAACGCACAATTACGTCCTTCTCGAATGCGCGGCGTTATTTCAGAACAGGCTCGGAATGAAAGCCGCTAAGGAGTTCAACGACGTCATTGTGCCGATGTTGGAGATCCATTGGATCGATCAACGCGTGCATCAAGCGGCAGCGGCGGCCTTATATATCTCGGGAAGAAAAAGCCTGAGCCTCGTGGATTGCATTAGTTTTGAAACAATGAGAAACCTCGGCATAACAACCGCCTTCGCCTTCGACCGGCACTTCAACGAACTCGGCTTCAAAACCGCAGCCCCGAAACCCGGCAACCGATAACTCCGTTCGAGTCGCCCTTTCCCGCGTCCCGTAAATCTAATAGAATATGGAATCGGTTTTTTCGCGCATGACAAAGAGCCGGGCATGAAAAAAATAATGTCAAGAAAATCGATGCTTGCGGTAATCGTTATTTCCTTTACCGCCGCCTTCGGCCGCGCCGCGGCGAGCGCGCCGGCGATATCCGCTCAACCTGTCATCTCGACATCCCCGCGCTCTCTCATTATCAACGGGAAGCCATTCTTCATGCTCAGCGGCGCGATGCACTACTTCCGCGTCCCGAAACAACAGTGGCGGGACCGTCTGGAAAAAATGCGGGAAGCCGGGATCAACACTATCGACACCTACATCCCTTGGAACTGGCACGAAGCGACTAAGGGGCAAGCGGACTATTCCGAATTCGAAGAGTTCGAACAGTTGGTCCGCGAGATGGGCTTCTTCATGCTCGCAAGGCCCGGGCCGTACATTTGCTCGGAATGGTTCGCCGGTGCTTATCCCGAATGGCTGAACGCGACCGGCGTCAAACTTCGCTCGACCGAACCCGTTCACCTCGAAGCCGTGGAAAATTATTACAACACCGTGCTTCCCATCATCAGGCGGCGGCTCATCACACACGGCGGAAGCATCATACTCGTTCAGATAGAAAACGAATACAACTACGCCGAAGTGGAATTCACTCCTCCGAAAAAACTCCGCTACATCAATTTCCTCTACGATCTCGCGATGAAAAACGGGATCGACACGCCGATCATAACCTGCTGGACCCATGAGGCCCGCGACGAGACCACGACCATGGGCCGCGCCGTGATCGACACCATGAACCTCTACGTGAACGCCGATTTCGACAGGATTGAAACCGAGACGAGAAAGCTCGGGAGAGAACAGCCGGACAACCCGCTATTAGTGACCGAAACCGACGCGAGCAACGCCGCTTTCAAGGATGAATCCGGGGCGACCGGTTCGATGTCCGCCGCCGCGAGGATGAAACTTATGATGGCCGAAGGCGTGACCGGACTGAACATCTACATGTTCGCCGGCGGCACGAATTTCGGCTACTTCGCGTCGAAAAGTTACGATAAAGGCGCGACATACTACGACGCCGGGCTTCCGCCCGTTTCCGAACAGGGCGGGATCCGCGAGAACTTTTTCAGCATAAGGGCCATAGGGGAAATCGTGCGGCTTTGGGGCGAAGACATCGCAGACGCGGTATCAGTCAAGAATTCTTTTTCCATCGACGCCGCGTCCGGCGACCCGGAGAAAATCGCTTGGAACGTTCGCCGCGCGCCGTCCGGAAAACAGTTCGTTTTTTTCACCAACAAGGACAAACGCGCGAGGGACGTGAAAATCGCCGAAAAAGGCGGCGCCTCGTTTCCGGCGCGGACATCGATACGCCTCGGCGCGATGGACTCGAAAATCCTTCCTTCAAACATCCCCCTCGGCGACGGCTACGTGCTTAAATACACCACTGCGGAAGTCGGCGGAACCGGCTCGTTCCGGGGGCGAACGTACGTCGTCCTCCATGACAACGATGGCGCGCCCGGCGAAATCCTTCTCGACGTTCCCGGAAAAAACCCGTCGGTGAAAGGCGCCGCCTCCTACTCCGAAACCCTCGGAG
>JAKLIR010000050.1 GCA_022709505.1 bacterium
GCTTGAACCGGAGCGGATAGAAATGTTCAATCTTTCGTCGTCTGAGGGGCCGAGGTTCGCGGAAGTCGCGAGGCAGATGACGGAAAGAATAAAGCGGCTCGGGCCGACCCCGGTGTCGAAAGCAAGGAAATAATGAGAGCGTAGTTGTCGAAAAGCGACAACGCGGGCGCAAGGCGGTACGATATGATAATTGCGGAACAGAAACCACTTGATGAAATACTGGCGGCGATAGGCGACGCGAAGAAAATATTAGTGCTCGGTTGCGGCGCGTGCGTGACTATTTGTTTCGCGGGCGGCGCGAAAGAGGTCGGGATTCTCGCTTCGCAGATCAGGATAGCATCGTCGAAGGCGGGGAAAGATGTCGAAGTGACCGAGGATACGATCGAGCGGCAATGCGAGAATGAATTTTTCGACAGGGTGAAGGAAAAGGCGGCGGAAGCCGACGTGGTGCTTTCCATAGCGTGCGGAGTCGGGGTTCAAACGATAATCGAAGTGTTCCCCGAAAAAATCGTGTTCGCCGGTCTGAACACAACCTTCTACGGCAGGCCTAAAGAGCCCGGTCTTTTCACGGAATACTGCGAGGGATGCGGGAGTTGTATTTTGAACGCGACCGGAGGGATATGCCCGATCGCGCGGTGTTCGAAGAGCTTGCTGAACGGGCCGTGCGGCGGTTCCGAAAACGGGAAATGCGAAGTCGATCCGCTGAACATCGAATGCGCATGGCATTTGATACATGAACGGCTAAAAAGTATCGGCAGACTTGATCTAATGGAGCAAGTCAGCCCGCCGAAGGACTGGTCAACAAGTTCCTCCGGCGGTGTTAGGAGGATCGTCAGGGAGGATCTGCGTGAAGTCAAACTCTAACCTTGAAAAAATACTCGAATCAGGAAAATTCGCGGTAACAAGCGAGCTTGGTCCGCCAAAGGGGCCGGACGTGTCGGCCATCGAAAAAAAGGCCGCGTTTCTAAAGGGAAACGTGGACGCCGTCAATCTCACGGACAACCAGACCGCCATTGTGCGGCTTTCGAGCATCGCTTCCGCGCATATTCTCATCGAATTGGGCCTTGAACCGGTGATGCAGATGGTGTGCCGGGACAGAAATAGGATTGCGATGCAGAGCGATCTGTTCGGCGCCTGCGCCCTCGGCGTACGAAACATGCTGTGCCTTTCGGGAGACCATCAATGTTTCGGGAATCATCCGACGGCTAAGAGTGTTTACGACATAGACAGCATTCAACTGATCGCCACTGTAAAAAAGATGCGTGACGACGGCAAGGTGATCTGTGGGGATGATATCGAGGGCGCGTTCGAGATGTTCATAGGCGCCGCGGAGAATCCATT
Source organism: bacterium (assembly GCA_022709505.1). Taxonomy (GTDB): domain Bacteria; phylum UBP15; class UBA6099; order UBA6099; family UBA6099; genus JAKLIR01. The sequence continues at coordinate 1,342 of JAKLIR010000050.1, forward strand.
CGCGGATCCGTTCGAGACGCGGGTGCCGAGGCTTGCGAAAAAGGTCGCGGCCGGCGTTGACTTCATTCAGACGCAATGTATTTACGACATGAACCGTTTCAAGGAATGGATGCGGGGCGTCCGCGAAAGGGGCCTCGATAAGAAAGTTCATATTCTCGCCGGGTTGGCGCCTCTGAAATCGGCTGGGATGGCGAACTACATGAATAAAAAAGTCGCCGGGGTAAGTGTTCCCGAAGACATTATCAACAGAATGAAAGGCGTTCCCAAAGAGCAACAAGCGGAAGAGGGTATTAAAATCTGCCTCGAACAGATCGAAGAGATAAAGCAGATCGAGGGAGTTCACGGAGTCCACATAATGGCGATCGAGTGGGAACACAAAGTTCGCGAGATAGTAGAAAGGGCGGGGCTGCTGCCGAGGCCCGCCGCCTGACGGCCCATCAGGAGAATCCGATCGACTGAATTATCGCCTTGATTTCGGGCCACATGGTCTGAACTTCCGTCTCCGGCATTGTGAACATCAGGACGTACAACTTGTTTCCCCTATAACAGATGAAGGTAAAATCCCTTTTCGGTTTTTCATTGCCTTTCATTACCGTTCCTTCGATCCATAACGCGTCCCGGTCGTATATGTTGAATGTGGATAACCTTAGGAATCTGTATTTAAGGCCGAGGCGTTCTTTCAGGTTCGTAATGTCTTTCACGACCAACGGTTCTATCGCATTTAGTTGCTCGCCCGAGATGATCATGGGAGCTTGGTTCGACGCCGCTTCGTAAACGATTGTCATGTCGGCTCTCGGCTTTGAAGGCGGTCCCTTGAAGAACATGCCGACCACTCCCGCGAACGGTGATCTTCCCTCCGGCTGTTCGATCTCATACCAATCCGGCGGGAACACCATCGCGAACTTGAATAAATCGTCTTCGTACAAACCTTCGACCGGAAAGCCGTGCATCCCCGCTGCGAGCTGCCGGAATCCGAAAAAGCCCGCCGCGCCGAGCACGAGCAGCACGGCGATCATGGCGGGATGCAGTTTTTTCTTCGTCAGTTGGGAATAAAAGTCGGATATCGTTTTTATGCTTTCTTTTTCGGCGAGCGGTTGTTCCGGCGATTCGCCCGGAAGAGGAGGCGGCGGCGGAACGGACCCTATCTCAGGTTGACTCAAACCGAAGTCCTCGTTCCCCAAAGCCCCGGTGGTGGTGTTTGACTTCTTGATATCGGTTTTTTTATCGGAAGCCGTTTCTCCGCCGATGCGAAAACCGCAGCCTGTGCAGAACTTCGCCGAGTCGTTCAGATTTTTACCGCATCCGGGACAAATCATATATCGGTGTTATTTTATCACCAGTTGGAATTTTTTTCGACAAGCGGTTCATTCGTGGAATTATTTGAGCCATGCCGCGGGTCCGGCGATGGGATTCGTAAGAAGCAACGGGAAAGGCGGTTCATCTTTCAGGGGGGCGATCCATATCGTGCCTATGTAGTTTACCGCAACGAAGTTTCCGCCGGAAGTCCATTGCACGTTGTTGAAAAGAAGGGTTTTTCCGTCCGGCTTGGACACGGATTTAGTTGTCGCGGTCATTTTATTGAGGTCGATTATGTAGTAGAACTCGTCGGCGGACAACGATTCGGAAAGAAGGAGCAGGTTGCCTGAAGGGGAGAAATCGAGGTCTGGGATTCGGAGTGTTTCGAGAGGTGCGTTCGATCCGGTCTCCGGATCTTTGACGGCGAGGACCGCGTTCGTCGTTTTCCCCGACGGCATCTCTATTCGCGTGTAGCACATGCCGGAGGCGGGATGGCTGTTGCCGCAGACGCTCTCCGCCACCCATATCGAGCCGTCCGAGGGGTTCCATTCGTAGTCGAAAGAAGCCCGCCCGACTAAAAGTCGCGTCGTTTTTTTCTTTGATAGCGATGTCGCGAAAAGGGTGGATTTTGAGCCGTCGAGCGATTTGACTATGTAGGATATACTCTTTCCGTCCGGTGAAAACCTCGGCTTTGTTATAGGGGAGGCGGATGAGAAAACTGTAGTTTTCGATGACGTTTTGAAGTCGTAAATAATGACTGACACCGAAGAACGGGACCAGTTGATATAGACGAATTTGTCACCGCTTCTCGCCGCGGCGGGCTGTGAGCCGGTGAAAAGCTTTCTCGGGGCGTAACTATCGGCCGCGAGCAGATATAGGTTGCGTTCGTTGTCTTCGAAGACCGCGGCGCCGCCGATTTCCCTTCTCCTTTTAGCGGCTTCCGCCGGATCGTAATCCGAAACAAAGGGCGTTGGAAAAAGGTCTTTGCTCAGACGTGTGATTGCGTCTGAAAGCTCGCCCGACGGCAACGGGAGCGGTGCGAGGGCGGGGATTCCCGGGTCATAATTGAATTTGAGTTTCGGAGACTGCTGATTTGATTTCGCTGTTTTTTGAGATTTCTGCGTGGAGGCGTTCTCGTGGGATATCACGGGAGACGGGTCCTTGTAGAAATCGTCTTGAGCATTTGAGCGGATGGAAAAGGCGGTGAGCAGTACGGAGAGAAGGATCGCCGTGGAATGCGCGAGAGATTTAGAGATCGTTTTTATGCCGAAGGGTTTCAGGGTTATCATTTATTTCAGAAGAACGACACCGAGTTTGCAATCATTTTATATTCGGGAAATATTCTCGCGTATTCCGAATCGAGGCTGTTGAAAGAAACGATGTACTGAATGTTGTTGGCGACGGCTATTATCATGTATTGCTTTGAAATGATGTTCTGGGGCGGCTCGGCGTCTTTTTTCTCCTGTGAAAGGGGTGCTTTCTGAATCAGGTTCTGGTATTGGTGCGTTGAAATAATCTCCTGAGCCTGCATTCCGTTGAAACTTATCATCTTCTGGCTCTTGATGTCGTATCCGGCGGCTTTCAGCAGATCAATGCTTTTTGATGTCAATTGCTCGATGTTGCTCTTAGCCTCGGCGTCGGTCAGGGTGCGGCATATTATGTTCAGTCCCGAACCGGCGACCGAGGAAGTGTCTTTTTTCTGGATTGTAAGGCGCATCGTCGCTTGCGCCTTGCGGCTTTCGAACGACCATGTATCGTCCGGTTTCTTCACCATGAACCGCCACTGGTAGTCGATATAGAGGTTTTCATCCTTCGTAGATGGAGCAGCGATGGGAGGCGTGGAATCGGCGGTGTCGTCTTCCTTCGTCGCGGCGGGTTCATGTTCGGGTTGAGGAAGCGCTCTGTCAATATAAAGCATCCTGTTCAGAGCATTATACTGCTGGTCGTCGATGAGCGGTTTCTTATAATAGGCGTCGTCTTCAGCGCGTTTCATAATTGTTTTTATACCCTCGAAGCCCGCGCCGAGTTCCGCTGCCTTTCCGAGATAGTTCAAAGCTTTTTCATAAGACTTGTCCGAATTGATTTTCGAAATGTTCGCGAGGTTGAATTTAAGCCTGTCGTAGCCGATCCCGACTATGAAGTAGATGTCCGCACGGTCCGCGGGGGTGAAGACGTTTTCCGAGGAGGCGATCTTAATTGCCTTGTCAAAATAGTATTTCGTTCTCTCGATACAGTCGAAATTAAATCCGGTTGGATTTGTAGTTTCGGAGAGCTGGAGTACTATCGCCGTGGGACAGATGTTTACGAAGTTGTACCCCATCGCGAGGAAAAAAAGAGCCGAGTCCTTTTTCGATTGCAGCCCATCGACCGCGATTTCGAGGTTGGACATCGTGCGGTAGGATTTTACAATGAGCTCCATGTCGCCGTCCGACGCGCCTTTTTTCACGAGGCCGGCGATGTAATCGAGTTCCTTGGACACGTCTTGTGATTTCAGCGTCTGGGAGAATAGCGTTTGAACGCTTCCCGCGAAAATCATTATAAATGAAAGAAGTAATATTTTTTTCAGCATTCTCATCGAGCCGCGCCGGCCGTTCCGAAGGATGTCATCTTGATTAGACCGCCGCCTTGTAGTTGATGAAATTCATTCTACGGCAGGCGGAGATGTTTGGCAATAATAGGGAAAGTCCGCCTTGCCTATATTCATCGTTTTCCTTTGATTCGGTAGATTAGAATGTCCGGCCCCGGGCGGTCTTTGCCGCCGGTCAATTTTTTCACCGGCGTTCCTTCGTCTCGAAGCGCATCGTAAAAACCGACGGCCTCGGGATATTTCTCCGGTGCGTTATAATATCGGTCGTATATAAAGCTGCTTGCGATAATGTATTCGAACTTCATTTCCTTGTAAAAGTCGAGTTTGTACTCGGCGAGCGCGAACGGCTGTAGCACATAGTATTTCCGCGCGATCTTCTCGAGCGCTTTCTTGTGGAAAGTTTTTTCGGAATTGAGTTCCGCCGAAGCGGGTTTCCTGTCCTTGTAGGCGAAGAATGGGATGGCTGCGTCAACCCTCCATTTCTTATATTTCTGCGGATCTCTCGCGGCCATGAGCGATTCTTCGTCCGGGGAAAGCTGTGGGCCTCCGCTTTCGGTTGCGATTCTGGTCCCAGCAGGTATGTGCGACTCAACCCAGCGTCGTGCTATCGTTTGCGTTGTGGTTTTTCTTATGAATAGGTCGTTGCTCACAATCCGTGAAGTCGGCATCGCCATTATCGCAACCGATATTATCACAGTCGCCGCGAGCGCGCCTCTTCCATTCCGGAAAACCTTTTCCATCGCGTCTCCCGTGAGAGCCGCGGCGAAAACGCAAAAAGCTGGGACGACCGCAACCCAGTATCTGTCGAAATTGTGCTGCGTGTATTTAGAATGGACGAGATAAAAAACCAATACGAAAAGTGCGAGAACGGCGTCCGTGCGTTTCCTTCTCAACGTCAAAGCGACGGCGCCCGCGAGAGACACGACGAGCAGGGGTGCGCCGAGCCCGTTCAGAAGAAAATTCGATATCGACTCCACCCATACGTTCATCGGCTTTTCGAGGCCGAACCATCCGCCCGTCACAAGCTGGTTCTGGATTTTCAGGTCACCTATGAACGTCTTGAAATCGAGGAGTGTGTATGGAGATGTTCCTATGAATGCAATTGCGAACGCCGCGATCATTATGATGGGATTCGAGCCGATGATCTTTATTCTTTTGCCGGCCCTTCGTTCTCCGATGACGAACAGAGCATGTGCGAGGAATAAAGAGGGCAGCACAAGAGCGGCGGTGTATTTCATGGATGTTCCGAGTCCGGCGGCGAGCCCTGCAAAGAGGTAGTGTTTCCTTTCGCCGTCCCGCGCCACCGCCGCCGCGAAATAGAGCGAAAGCAAAATGAAAAATGTCATTGGAACATCGGTCGTGGCGAAGTGGGAAAGCCGTGCGTGCAGAGGGGCGAGTGACAGGAAGATCGCCGCGGCGGCTCCGGCGCGCGCTCCGTAGCGCCGCTTCGCGAACAGGTAAGCGACATAGACGGTCGCTGTTCCGATCGCCGCCGTTGCGGTTCTCGAAATAAGGTAAAAAGCCGTCGGGTCTATGAAAAACTGCGCCCCGAAATCAGCCGGAGATGTAAAAACGCGAGTGACGAAACCGTAGCAGAAATATCCGGCGAAAAGTGTGAAAAGAAAATACATGTATCCCGCCGGATAAAAGAAAAAGTGCGGGTTCAAATCTCCCTTGCCGAAGCGTATCGCATGGGAAACGACGTGCGCCTCGTCAACATTCAACTGATCGGGAAGCCCGTATCCGTTTCCGAGAATTCTCAATGCGAACGCGATCAATAAAATGCAAGGAATAAGCCAGCCCGGAACCGTTTCGTTACAGCGTCCGATTTTTCCGGTGTCATTCATGGCGATAACCGGCCTGACTGCTGATTATATTTTTTCCATCCGGATCCCGGCTGCGGCGCAGGCGTATCCGAGTTCGGCGGAGACGTCTCCCGGAACGAAACTATAGTGGTTGCTGCCCATCGAAGATGTGAAATCCGCGAGATTCAGGTCGATGTCGAAAAGTGAAACGGGCCACGTGTCGCCCCAACCGAGTCTGCGGATGATAAGCTCGTCAACGTCAACCGAAGTCCCCACGGCGTACTGCATTTTGTATTCGCCGTTCTTCCTCATCAGGCGCGCGAGGGTGGCCTTTCCGAAAGACGGGCCCATGTACCCGACCGCGCAGCCCGCCGCTCCTTGGCACTGCGGCCTGAAATATGTTTTAGACATCGCAGCGGCTGTTCCAGCGCCCGGCGCGGCGTAATAGGCGGACGCGCCGCCGCAGTTGCTCACTATCAGCATCATTTTATCGTCCACATTGAGGTGGCGGATGTCGCCGAAACCCGGAGGCGTCCCCCGCTTGATGTTCTGAAGCAGCACGGAGGTTATCAGTCCCTTTATATCGCCTTCGCAAGTCGCGGGCACCACGGTCCTCATGCCTTCGGAGTCTTCGCCGAACGGCATGAGAGATGGAATGATGCAGCCTGTCACTCCGTACCTCTCTGAAAGAGCGGGCTGGCATCTGACCGAAACTCCGCTGATATGCTCTTCCTTGAGATCGTCGAGCCTGTCCCTCGCGGCGAGATAGAGCGCGATCTGGCGCTCGAGAACTTCGGGTCTCGCGCGTCCTCCGTCGAACGTGGTTTCCGTTTTATTCTGTTTGAGCCATTTCAGGAATTTTCTGATTCTGGCGTGCTGCTTATTCAGGATTCTTTCCGCGCCGTCCACGAGGAAATATTCGTCCTCGATCAGAATGTCCCCGACGAGAAAGGACTTAAGTTTCGAGGAATCGTCTTCGAGGTGAGACATTTTGAGGCAATACGAACCGCCCCATAGGAGGAGGGAACTCTCTTTCAATTTTCCCAGAGCGCCGACTCCCGCCGCCCATTTCGCGATTCTCTCATAGTCGCCGATCACCCTGTTGTGGTTCAGCGCGTTTGAATTGGGCGCTATTTCCCACAAGGCGGCGCCGATGGCGGCGATGCATCCGAGAGGCGTGCTCTCTTCGTCGTCGGCGCCGGCGAGCATGATCGGGCGATCCACCTTTCTTGCTATGCCGACCGCCAGCATCGGGTCCGTCCATTTCCAGCATCCGAACACCATTGCCGCCACATCCGCCGCGAGAAACTCGGCCGCCGCTTTGTCGGATAGACTTCGGCTGTTGACGCATTTATCCTTGAAAGGCTCAAAACATTCGAAACCGGCGTTCTTCAGAAAAATTGAAAGTTCATTCTGATATCTAAGGTTTTCCTTGTTGATTCTTCCTATGCCTTTCACCGCACGGGGATCGGTGAAGCTTACTAAGCCTACTCTTGTCTTTTCCATTCATGATCTCCATGATTGATCTTTAAATTTCCATTGAATTCTACAGTACATATTATCCCGTGACAAATCAGTTTTATGTACCGCCGAGGGGTGTAAGAGAAAATTAAGTAGTAAATATCGGATATTGAATTATGAGGGAAAAACCGGCGTTTCCCGGTGTGGGAAACTGTTTTATCGTGGGAAGACGGGCAGGTTCCGGTCTATGCAAACCCACGAATAATCGGTGAGCAAGGCGGACGGATGGTTAAATACGAGCAGACAAACGTTGCGTGCGACCTTTGCGGATCGACGCGGATATCCGAATATCTGTCGAAAGACGGATACGATGTTGCTAAGTGCGGCGAGTGCGGACTCATATTCGTCGATCCCATTCCGGATTCTGAATTTCTCGCGGCGGAAGTTTATAACGAAGGCTATTTCAACGCTGAAAAGGGATACGGAATAGAAAGCATCTCCGGCAAGTCGAGAGAAGAGGCGTATAAGCGAGCCGCGAGGATTTTTGGTGAAATAGAGAAGTTGAGAAAGCCCGGACGAGTGCTCGACGTAGGATGCGCAGCGGGCTTTTTCCTCGACGCCGCGAGGAAAAGGGGATGGACTACGACCGGGGTTGAAATAAGCGAGTTCGCCGCAAGGCGCGCGCGCGAGAATTTCGGGCTCGATGTGGTGAACGGCGATTTCATGTCGGTAGAACTCCCGGAAGAGAGGTTCGATCTCATTCTGATGATGGATGTCGTGGAGCATTTGACGTCGCCGTCGAAGGGCCTTCGGCGGGTGGCGTCTCTCCTCGCGCCCGGAGGCATAGTCGTGATCGAAACGCCCAACATAGGCGCGCCGTCCGCGAGAGTTCTCGGCGCCGCGTGGGGGCTGCTTACTCCTGAACACCATCTCTTTTATTTTACGCCTGAAACGCTCGGCATGTTGATCGCTAAGACCGGATTGAAACTGGAGGGCATGACGTTCCCGAGGTGGGGTCTCACGGATATGTTCTTCACGGCCGGATCACTTAAAAAAGCCGGATTGAAAGTGAATGAAAATACGAAAAACTTGTTCAGGACGAACTTGAAAGGTTTGAGAGACGCCGTGCGCTCCGTGTCGGATTTCGCCGACGCGGCGGTGATGGTCCCCCTGTTCGGAAAGACCAACGGCGTGACGATTAAAGCAGTGGCTGTGAAAAAGGAGAGTTGAAATGGAAAAGAAGGAAAAGCCGGTAATTCTGATATCGGACATGCATGCCGACAGGTGGGATAGAACGAAAAAAGAGCGTTTTTTCGAATTTCTCGAATACGTGGAAAAGACCGCGAGAGAGGTTCTGATACTCGGCGACATTTTCGATTTTCCTCCTCTGAAGGGAGACACCATCTGGCCGAAGCACAAGGACCTCGTGTCGCGGATCACTGCTTTGCCCGCGAAAGGCGTTCCGGTGCTGTATATGATCGGCAATCACGATATTTCACTTCGAGGGATTGAGCTTTCCGAGAACGGTTTCACGATGACTTACTGTGATAACAAGCGGCCGTATTTGAGGGAAATCTTCGACAAAAAAATATACATCGAACACGGGCACTATTACGATCCGCTTTTTCAGGATCACATATATGACGCGATCGATTTTCTGAAATCGGTCACGGGGCAGGCGGTTGACAAGCGCGCCGTGGATTTCTGGCGGGATGTCGTTCGTATATTGCAAAGGAACCCGAAAACGAAAGTCGAAAAAAAGGTTGAGAAAGAGCAAATCGGCGTGCCCGAAAGATTTCTGAAAATCTGGGAACAGGCCTCCGAACAGATAATGAAACGGATGAGAATCGACATCGTTTTTTTCGGGCACACGCACGCCCCGATGATCGTTGAAATGGTCGGTGGGAATCAGTGGTATGTCAACACGGGCGACTGGGTCATGCACTCGAGCTACGTGGAACTTTCGAAAAAAGGCATAGTGTTGAAGGATTGGATACAGAACTCAGTTGTTATGCAGGCTGAATTCAGAAAATAATTTCAACGCAAATTGGTGAAAAATGCGGGTTGATCCCTGAACCGGATCAGTTCCGGTTCAGGATTTCTCTTCCGGGACCGGTTTCATTTTTCTGTTGAATTTGTTCATGGCCGAAACGAATCCGCCTTCGACGATCTCGGCGATCGCGTCTGAAACAAGGGCGAGAGTATCGTCGAGCGTTTTTCTCTCTTCCGGTTTGAAGTCGGAAAGCACATAGTCCCTGAGCTGAGAATGTTCCGGCGCTCCGATCCCGATCCTGATCCTTTTAATCTCCGTCGTGCCGAAAGTGTCTATGATATTTTTTATCCCGTTGTGGCTTCCCGCCGAACCGTTTGCGCGGAGTCTGATGGACCCGAACGAGAGATCTTTATCGTCATAGATCACAATCAGGTCCACGATATGTTTCTTCCAGTCGAGGTTCATTTGGGCGAGCGCCTGTCCGCTTCTGTTCATGTAAAGCAAAGGACGGACGAGAGTGAGTGCGCGCCCGTCGAGCTCGACGTCTCTTTTCTCGAACCACCTTGTTTTTTTCTTACGGGCCCGCGCCGTACAGCGTTCCGAAAGAGCGTCCAAAGCCATGAAGCCCACATTATGCCTGTTCCATCTGTATTCAGGGTCGGGATTCCCGAGTCCGACTATTATGAATCGCCTGTTTTCCATCTCGAAATGTATCCTGAACTTCACCTATAACGATTTTCAAATCACTATTCAGCGTATGTAAGACGCCGGTATGGTGAAAATTATAGCATTCTCTCTCGGTGTTGTTATTTAAGCGGAATTTCTTTTCTTCGGGAAATAATTTAACCCGGATTCGCCGATAACACGCCGAATCCGAGGCAATGTCGTCGATTCAAAAAAAACCCGGACTTTCAAAAGCCCGGGTTTGAGTGTTTGTTTTGAAATGCGATACAGTGATAAAAACCAAAAAAGATTCTTTCTATTTCTTATCAGCCTTTTCAGGTTTCTTATCAGCTTTGTCAGCTTTCTCAGCGCCTTCTTCAGTTCCTTCGGTCTCAGCGGCCTCCGTCGTCGTTGTTTCCGCTTCAGCCTTCGGAGCGAGAACAGTCGCGATAACTTCTTCCGGATCATCGAGTATTTCGATGCCTTCTCCGACCTTGAGGTCCGCGATGGTGAACGAATCGCCGAGTTGTGCCGTCGAGAGATCGAGAGCGATGAAATCCGGCATTTTATCCGGGAAACATTCCACTTGAAGTTCCGTGATGAGCAACTGGATGATCCCGCCCTGTTTCTTGATCTCCTCGGAGTTCACGACATGGAGTTCAACGCTCATTTCGACCTTCTTGTCGAGCGATATTCTGATAAGGTCGAGGTGTACGAGTTTCCCTGTGAGAGGTGTCGTCTGAACGTCCTTGATCATCGCAAGCGTCTTCTCGGAAACATCCGGGATCTGCAGGTCGAGGATCGGATGTGTTCCGGAGTGAGACAGAATCTTTTCGATCTCTTTCGTGTTTGCTGAAAGGGAGACCGGGTCCCTCTTTTCTCCGTAAAGAATAGTGGGAACGTTGCCGTCCCTGCGTATTTTTCTCGAAGCGCCTTTTCCGAAAACTTCTCTCTTTTCGACCTTTAATTGAATCTGTTCCATGAAAAACCTCCCCGCCGGCGATTGAAGCGCCGGACTGAACTTGATTTATTTCTTGAGGAATAAAACACTTATGGATTTTTCCTCGAAAGCTCTTATTATCGCTTCTCCGAACACATCCGCCACCGATATGACCTTGATCCGTTCGTCTTGCTTCTCCTTCGGAAGCGGGATGGTATCCGTAATTATGAGTTCCTTGAGAACGGATGTTTTTATTCTGTCCATCGCTGGGCCGGAAAGAACTCCGTGCGTGCAGTACGCGCTCACTTCGCGAGCTCCGGCGTTCATCAGCAGTTCCGCGCCTTTCACAAGCGTGCCCGCCGTGTCTATCATGTCGTCTATCATCATGCACTTCATGCCTTTGACGTTACCGATTATTTCCGACATCTCTGCGACGTTCGGTCTCGGGCGCCGCTTGGAAATGATCGCGAGGGACGAATCCACCCTTTCGGCGACCTTTCTCGCTCTCGGCACTCCGCCGACGTCGGGGGAGATTATCGCAGTGTCCTTGCCGCCGATCTTGCGTTTCTTGAAATAGTTCACAACGGTGGGCAGGCATGAAAGGTGATCCACCGGGATGT
>JAKLIR010000500.1 GCA_022709505.1 bacterium
CACGGATAGCTTTTTCGGGAATGATCCGCTGACACCGGCGCCGAAGATCGAGCCGCACGCGATCACCGAGCCGCTTTTGGAACAAAGGCTTACTGTCAGCCTGCCGGAAGCACGCTCGATCTCCGTCAAAGGAAAAGCGCCCGGTGGCGGGAGCGTCGCGGTTCTTTTGCGCGGTAGCGCGAAGAGCTGGGGCGAGACGGACTTAAAGAACAAGAAGCCCGCGTTCGATCCGAAGACGGACGTAAAAGGGCCGGTCGTGTTCGCCGCCGCGGCGGCGTGGGGGCGGGGGACGCGGCTTGTTGTCGTCGGCGATTCCGATTTCTGTTCGAACGGGATGACGGACCTTGCGTCGAACCCGTTCATTATCGCCGGCGCGGCGGGGAATCCGGACTTTTTCCTCAATGCGGTCAATTGGCTCGCTGGGCGGAAAGAGCTCATTTCAATCGCTCCGAAACCCATGGAACTCAAGCCTCTCGAAATCACCGGCCCGAAACGCGTCTCTCTGATTTTCGTCTGCGCCGTATTGGCGCCGCTTGTCATAGGGTTCATAGGGCTTTTCGTGTGGGTAAGAAGGCGGTCCATGTGAAGAAGACAGCGTCAACCGCGATTCTCGCTGTCATACTTGCCGCGCTGTTGGGTTATGCGTATTTCTGCGAGCGCGGCCCGGTGCGGAAGAAAACGAACGTACGACACATTCCAATTCTGAAAATTAAAACTGGGGATATCAGGTCGTTCGAAGTGTCGGGCGCGGCCTTTGGATATACGCTTGAAAAAAACGGCGGCGTTTGGCTTCTCGATTCGTCGTCCAACCGCCGGGCGAGCAAATTCTCGGTGTCGGGTTTGCTATCGAATATCGCGGGGCTCGAAGCCGAGCGGAAGATCGAAGGTGCGGTGGACGCGAAGGAATACGGGCTCGACGCGCCGGATTACATTTTCAGAATAGGGATGAAGAACGGCGCGACGGAAACGATTTTGATAGGGGACAAATCCGATCTTGGCGATGTGAGGTACGTTGAACGCGGCGGAGCGGGGCCGATATACGTTGTTCCGGAAGCGAGCATCACGCCGCTGCTCGTCCCCCCCGGAGAACTCGCGGATAAAAGTCTCGCCGATTCTTTCCTGAGGGAAAAGGTTGAGGCTGTGAGTTTAAGCTACAAGGGCGCTGCCGATGTCGTCTGTGAAAGGACGAAGCCCGGTTGGTCGGTCAGGGGCCGCCCGAAGTCCGACTGCACGGAAGCGGCGGACACTCTTCTAAGTTCACTTGAATTCGAGGAGGCTCTGAGAGTGTTATCCGCGACCGGCGATGAAGCCGCGAAGCTCGGTCTCTACGAGCCGGAATATTCCGTTAATATTCAAGTAAAGGGAAGGCCGGTTCTGAAGATGGATGTCGTTTCGGCCGGGCAGGGGCATTGCTATGTGCGAAACCGGGCGAGGAACGAAATTTACGAAACCGCCGCCGATTTCAAGGATAAAATGGATTTGTTCAGAAAAGCGGCGGCGAAAATATGAAGAAAGAGTCTTTCAGCGCGCTTCGACTTTAAGCGGATGATCGATGATGTTAAGGTATCGTGATTCTTCCCCTGCTTTGAAATCGCGGACGTTGTACATATAGGAAGTCAGCCCCCACGAGCCTTTTTTGAGAGTTTCCATATACCTTATATCGAAACCGATATTGCCGATCTGTCCGGGTTCTGATTCCGGCGGGTTCGGGGTGTTCTCGTCGTCGAGGTAATAGAGATACGGCTTTGCCTGAATTGTGCGGTCGAACTGTATGCGGTTGAACCATCCGCCGCGTTTGTCGGGCGCGGAGCCGTGGATCACCATCCAATTGAATGGCGCAAGGTCGAGCTTTTCTTCCGCGGTGGACATCTTGCCGTCGATTTTCACGGGGCGCTTGTTGTTCGAGTTGACGAATGTCATCCCTTTCGCTCGCTTGTTGTGGTCGGTCGTTATCTTGAAGGAACAGTTTTTAAGAGCGACTCCTACGTCGAACGGGATGTTCACTTCGGTCGGGAAAATGAATGAGTCGGCGTAATAGACGTTGTCCACGTATGAGCCGGGGCTGGGGATTTTCCAGAAAAGAAACATTTTATTGTACGTGTGCCTGATCGCGCGGACCGGTCCGTCGATGTAGGCGATGACTTCCGAGCTGAAGTCGTTTTCGGTTTTGTTTATCGGGATATCGACCACCTGAGTGACCGAACTCGTTCTGACTTTAAGGCGATCCATATAACTTTTTCCGTCGCCCCCTCCGAAATGACTCAGAGTGATGTCACAGAAGCAGATCGTTGCGTCCCGGCAGAATTCGGAAGTGTAGTATGGTGTTGTGATCTTCATTCCGCCGCGTGAGATTTTCACATAGTCCGTTTTAGAGCGTGGCGGCGGATTTGAGAATGAGAACGCATAGACCCATGCCTTGCCGCCGTTCAGCGGATCGGTTATTTCGAGCGTTGTTTTTTTCGAGAAATTTTTTGGGAGCGCCGCTTCCGATATTTTCGAGCCGGTGTCCGCGGCCATGAAAACGAGTTCGTCGTTGTCGTCGAACGCGGGGTTGGGA
>JAKLIR010000501.1 GCA_022709505.1 bacterium
CATCAGGTATCTTTGTACCGCCCGTTTCGCTCTCGTTACGGCGCGGAGCATCGTAACGAGGGGTAAAGGATCAAAGAGCGGGCGGGACGCCCGCGCCGCACCATATCATAGAGCATCGTAACGAGAAGAAGTCTTTGTGTATCATCACACCGGCGCCCTTCGTTCGTCATTCCGGGCCGAGACCCGGAATCCACGGGGACAAGGATGTCAGGGGTGCCTTTTAGGGCAAAGCGGGCGAGTTTTAAATTCTGCTGTATATAGAGTCTTTTCCGAGCCGTTTTTACAATTAAACTTCTCCTATATACAGTTCGATCGCTTCGCGGATGTTTTTCAAGGCGTCCTCGACGTTTTCGCCGTATGAATGGCAGCCTCTCAACTCCGGGCATGACGCGTTGTAGCGCCCGTCCTCGTCTTGTTGAATGACTATCTTGTATTTCATAAGACGCCTCTTTGAATTCAATTTACAACTTTATTTCATTATAAAACATTCCGATTACTAAGAAACCCGAGCGCCGGTCATATAGATCGTCCGGGATTACTTTTCTGAACTCTCGGGGGCGTCAGCGGCGTTGAATTTGACGGGGCGGAGGTATATGCCGTCGATTCCGAGAGAGTCGCCGCCGCCGGGCGCAGGGCCGAGGTAGTCGAAAGTCATCTTGTGTTCGCCTTCGTCGAGTTCGACGAAGCCGCGGTCGAGCTGGAAGCGGGAAACGCTCTTATTGTTGAGTTCTGCGAGAACGCCGATCTGTTTGCCGTCGAGCGCGGCGCTATACATCCCCATCTCGGGGCCGCGCACGAGGTCCGCCGAAAATTCGTACCGGTTCTTTTTCTTTATGACAAATTTGAGGTCGAGCCGTTTTTTCGCGCCCGCGGGCGTGAATTTAACATACGCGCCGCCGCTCCATTCGGGGCCGGTGACGATCTTCACTCCCTCCGGCACGCTTTTCTCGGCATAATATTTCTTTTCAGCCTCGACGTAAATGAAAGGCGGCAAGCGCTTGAGGCCGATCGGCATCCGGTCTGCGTTCGGGCTTCCGCCCTGCTGATACCAAAACGCGACTGTGGAAAAGTGGTCGGAGCGCTCGCCGTAGCCGGCGGAAAGCTTGTCGTTGTCGTCGAACACCGGGCCGACGTGCTCTATCTCGACTCGGAGCGACTTGGTGAACGGCACGGGGTCCGCGAGATGCCACCGGTAGGCGGTCGTGCGCGCGCCCGTCTTCTCCCCTTCATACACCGTCACTCCGTGATACGGCTGATTGAACGTGCGGAATCCCCACGCGTCGCCGAAGTAGTCTTCCGTTCCGGTCCCGCGAAGCGACGGCGTCTGTTCGCCGTCGATGTAAAAGAAGTCGTCGCCCTCTCCGATCCAGCCGGGCATGTTGGCGATCACGGAATAGACAGTGCCGACGTAGTGGCCGCGGCCCTGAGTTTCGAGGAGTTTGTATCTGCCGGGGCGCGCCGGGTATTCCTGCCTGTATTGGGCGTGGAAGTACGCGGCGTCGGCGGGAACGGCGTCGAGCTTTCGCCAGTCCACATACCAGTAAATCACGAGGCCCGAAGAGTAAGGGTTCTCGTTCGTGATCACGACTTTCGCGTGTTTGCGGAACGGCATGGGCCAGAAAGAGTTCCGCGCGCGGCCTTCGGAGGAGACTTGCACCGGGAGCGAATCCACCGGGGCGTCCATGCCGTTTCCGACCGCGAAGAAATCGCCGACGGGCGCTTCGACGGACGGGACTTTTTCGTTGTCCCAGTAAATCCGCAGCGCGAGAAGTTTCGGACATTGGCGGTCGCGGCATGACAGTGTCAACCAGAGATGCGTGATAAGCCCGGGGCCGTCGAGGTCCGCGAGCGTGATGCTCTCGCCGGGGCCGAGTACGCGCCAATCGTTGTTGCCTGTCCGCCACGCCGGGTCCGCGCTCGAAGAACGCATCGCGCGGCCTTCCTTAAGCAGGAAAATCCCCTCGATGGGATTCCCGGCGCCGGCGCTCGTTTCGGCCCGGGCCGCCGGCGAGATCAGAAGCGCGATCACCAACACAACAAAAAAAACGGCGTTTTTCTTCATGGTTTCATCCCCGTTAATTTGATTTGATAGACATCGCTTTTGTTTTTGTCCCAATTCACCGCTGTGGGCTGGGTTCACTTGTGCTGCCTTCTAAATGTAAGTACTTTTTCGAGTTCGCGCAAAGCATCTGACGCGATCCAGCGGGCGCTACGAGTGCCTTGGGTTCGTATTTTGAGCGCTGTAGCAATCGCTTTTTCGCGCAACCGCGGGTTTCTTTTTCCGATCTGCCGGAGCGCCCAATTGGCGGATTTGCGCACGTAATTCCTGTCGTCGCCCGCCTCTTTTTCGATTCTCGTGAGGAATTTATTGAAATCCGAATCTTTTGCCTTTTTGTCGTGGACGGCGATCACGGCCATGAGAGAGAAACCGGCGCGTTTTACGAAAGTCTCAGGTCGTTTGCTCCATTCCACCGCCTTTCGCCATGCGTGCGGCGTTTTCACGAACAGGCTGAGGCAGCAAACATCGCACAAATCCCACGAATTGAAACCCG
>JAKLIR010000502.1 GCA_022709505.1 bacterium
TTCGACAGTTCCTCAACAAGTTCCTTTTTCTTCGATAGCAGCAGCGGCATTGATAACGCCCTCTTTCCTTAGAACTATTTAATCATCGAACTGATGTCGATTTTCACACTCGGTCCCATTGTCGCCGAGACATAAACACTTTTTATATATTGACCTTTCGCGGATGACGGGCGCGCCCGCACCACCGCGTTGTACAACGCCGAGAAATTCTCCAGAAGAGCCGCGGGCTCGAATGATACTTTTCCTATCGGCACCGCGATGATCCCGAACTTGTCGTTTCTATATTCGACTTTTCCCTTTTTGAACTCGTCGATAGTCTCTTTGATGTTGAAAGTAACGGTTCCGCTTTTCGGGTTCGGCATCAAGCCTCTCGGGCCGAGCACCTTACCGAGCTTCCCAACAATCCTCATCATGTCGGGTGTTGATATCGCCACGTCGAAATCGAGCCATCCGCCGAGAATCTTCTCCGCCAGATCGTCTCCGCCCGCGAATTCAACGCCGGCTTGCTCCGCTTCCGTGAACTTATCGCCCGCCGCGAAAACAACTATCCTCGGCACCTTGCCCGTTCCACTCGGAAGAACGATCGTGCCGCGGATCTGCTGTTCGGCTTTTTTAGGGTCGATACCGAGCTTGAAGTAGGCTTCGACCGTTTCGTCGAACTTCCTCGGAATCTCGGTGCACGCCATCTTCAGCGTTTGGAATGCTTCTTCCACCGGGAGTTGTTCATTCTCGGGAACCTTGTCCCAGCGCGCCTTCATCTTTTTTGCGAGTCTTGACATAACTATTCTCCAGAAAGCCCGGTTGGGACTTTAATCCTCGACTTTTACGCCCATACTTCTGGCAGTTCCGGCGATGATATTCATCGCTCCTTTAATATCGTTTGCGTTAAGGTCAGGCATCTTCGTCTCCGCGATTCTCTTCAGGCCGTCGCGGGTAAGCGTTCCCGCCGTTTCCTGACGCGGCGCTTTCGAACCTTTTTCGATTTTCAATTCCTTTTTGATCAGTTCCGACGCCGGAGGCGTCTTCAAGATGAATTTGAAGGTGCGGTCGGCGAAAACAGTTATTTCAACGGGAATGATAGTCCCGACTTTATCCTTGGTTTTCTCATTGTAGCTCTTGCAGAATTCCATGATGTTGACGCCGTGCTGACCGAGCGCGGGGCCGACCGGGGGAGCTGGATTAGCTTGTCCCGCCGGGAGTTGCAGCTTTATGAATCCAATTACCTTCTTAGCCATTTTCCCGTTCCTTTCAAATTCCGCCGCCGGGTGCGGCTCCGATTTTCGTTATTTTTCGTCCGCGCGCAAAAACGCCGCGTTTTGCATGTTCTCCGCGCGATCGGGGATTTATATCCTCTCGATCTGGTCGAACTCTAATTCCACCGGGGTGTCACGTCCGAAAAGTGAAAGCAGCACCACCACTTTTTCTCTGTTCAGATCCACTTCCTTCACAACGCCTGAATAGTCGGCAAACGGCCCGAAAAGCACCCTTACCCCTTCTCCCTCCTCGAAGTTCACGGTCACTCTCGGAGCTTCGAGCCCCATTCTCTTGAGGATGAAGTTTACTTCGTGCT
Organism: bacterium; assembly: GCA_022709505.1. GTDB lineage: Bacteria > UBP15 > UBA6099 > UBA6099 > UBA6099 > JAKLIR01. Next base: position 1,571 of record JAKLIR010000502.1, read on the forward strand.
CGGTTAGCGGCGTCGGCCTGCTGCCGTCTCCGATGAATCCTGTTACACCCGCCGTGTTCCTCACGATGTACCAAGTTTCATCCGTCAGCTCCATCTTTATGAATACATATCCTTTAAATATCTTTTTATGTACGACTTTCCTTTGGCTGCCTTTTATCTCCACCCTTTCCTCGGTGGGAACAAGGATCTGCTCGATCCTGCTGTCGAGCCCGTGGGCCGATATCTGTTTTTCGAGGCTCATTTTAACCTTGTTCTCGTGCCCCGAATATGTGTGTACTACATACCATCTGCTGGCCATCGGTTATCTTTGCTCCTCAAGAAATAAGTTGGAAACCCTTGTTCCATATTACGTCGGCAACCGCCATGAATAACGATAGAATCACTATCACCGCCAGCACTACAAGTGTTGACTGTACCAGCGTCTCCCTGCTCGGCCATGCGATCTTCTTTGATTCCTCTATTACTTCGTTGAAGAACGATTTGGCTGATAAAAGATAATTGATCTTTTCCTTTTCCTGAGCCATTTGTCCTCTTTGGCCTATCGGCCGCCTTTTTTCAGGCCCGGCCGGGCTCGAACCGACAACACCCGGATTTGGAGTCCGGTGCTCTACCAATTGGAGCTACGGGCCTTCGTATATCTGACCGCTCCTTATTTGGCTTCCTTGTGCGTAGTGTGTTTCCTGCATTTCTTGCAGTACTTTTTCAACTCCACCTTTACGCTTGTGTTCTGTTTGTTCTTGGATGTGTAATAATTCTTGCTCTTACACTCCGAACAAACCATGGTCATTTCCTGTCTCATGTCAATGCCTCCTTGACATGCAAAATTTCATTCTAATTGAACGAATTTCTTATGTCAAGAAATATTTTTTGTTTTTAGTCCGGTAAAATTTCGGTGATAACGCCGGCGCCGACCGTTCGGCCGCCTTCGCGGATCGCGAACCGCAGTCCGTTCTCCATCGCTA
>JAKLIR010000503.1 GCA_022709505.1 bacterium
AAAGAGCGAACAAGGAGCCGAGGCTCGGCGGAAACATAGCGCTTGTCGCGGATTTGGATGTGGACGGGAAAACAGTCAGGTTTTACGAGATACACTTTGACAGCGACCTCAGCGGCGGCGACACGCGAGAGTCCGAAGCGCGGGAGGTTATAGAGAACGCAAAGGACTTCAAGGGCCCGATCGTCGCGGGCGGCGATTTCAATTCCTTCACGTATTACACCGACCTCGCCAAGAAGACGCGGGCCGAAAACGGCACGAGCGTTTTTCTCAATGCCGGTTTCGAGGACGCGCACATCGGTCTTCCCCTATCGAAGCGCTATACGACGCGCAAGGAGTTCGGGATGAGGTACATCATCGATTTGATTTTCACGCGGGACGCAAAGGTTCTGGACAGCGGCGTGTGCCCGCCGAAGACGTGCGAATCCCTTTCGGACCACATGCCTGTCTGGGCGACGATAGAAGTCGAATGAAAACGACGGCGTGGAACTGCGGTTAATAATATGTTATTCTTAGAGAACACAACCGAGCGGAGAAGAGACACCATCGCGAGATGAATAAAATTCTCAGCATAGTGCTTGCGGGCGGAGAGGGCGAGCGGCTGCTGCCTCTCACGCAACGGCGCGCGAAACCGGTCGTCCCCTTCGGCGGCGTGTACAGGATCATCGACTTCGTTCTAAGCAACATCATCAACTCCGGAATCCACGACATAGGGCTGCTCATCCAGTACCAGCCGGACTCCATGCTGAAACACCTTTCTTTCGCATGGACGATCGACAGGGCGATCGCCTGCCTCGACATCCTTTTCCCCAAGCGCGCGAGCGAACACTACAAAAGCCCCGCCGACGCCGTTTACAAGCGCATCGACTACATACTCGAAAAGAACCCGATGTACGTCGTGATCGTGCCCGGCGACTACGTTTCGCTGATAGATTTCAGAGAGATAATCAAGTTCCACGAGAGCAGAAACGCGGATCTCACGGTCGCCGGAACTCTGGTGGATCCGGATAAGACCGACCGTTTCGGAATGATGACGGTCAACAGCGACCACGAAGTCATACACTATGTGGAGAAACCGACCGAGCGGATCAAATCGCGGTTCGCATCCATGGGGATATACGTTTTCACGCTGGACGTGCTTGTGCGGCGGCTGGTGGAGGAAGAGCGCGAATGCGGGCCGAACGGCATAAGCTTCACTTATGGGATGCTGCCGAGGATGATCGGCCGAGATCGGGTCGTGGCGTTCCCCTTCGAGGGCTACTGGCGTGATGTCGGAACCATAGATTCATACTTCGAGGCGAACCTCGAACTCATCAAAATAATGCCCGAACTTAATTTATACGACACGAGGAACCCGTTGCGCTCGCGTCTGAGATTCGAGCCGCCGGCTAAGATATGCGAGTTCGGATCGGTCAAGAACTCGATCGTGACTCAGGCCAGCCTCATAGACGGCAGAGTGGAGCGCTCCATCATCTTTCCGCACGTGCGGATAGACAAAGGCGCGGAAGTTTACGACTCTCTGATCATGCCCAACAACCACATAGGAGAGGGAACGGTCATCCGCCGCGCGATTCTCGACACGGTGTCCCGGCAGCAGCACATCGACGGACGTCCGAACATCGGAAACAACTGCGTGATCGGCGGCTACGGAGACGCTCGCGCGAACATCGAATATCCTCATCGACTCAATTCGAGCATCACGGTGATCGGGATGGAATCCGAAATACCCGCGGACACGGTCGTGGGCCGCAACTGCATCATCCACCCGGACGTGCGTGCGTCCGACTACAATGGGCGCCGCGTTATAGACGACGGTGAAAACATTCATCCTCAGATACACACGATAATCTGATTCAGCAGAGGCGAAACAACCATGAAAAAAGTGATCGTTATAATCTTGGCTTTAATGACGGCCGTGTGCGCGGCGCGCGCGGCGGAAATGAACGTTTACTATGGCGGAACCCATTCCCATACGAGTTTTTCGGACGGGAAAGGATTCCCCGCTGATGCGTACGATACGGCAAGGTACAAGGCGGGCCTCGATTTCTGGGCTATAACCGATCACTACGAACAGTTCGGCTTGGCTTCTCCCGAATCCGGCGCGGGAGGACGGAAGGAATGGGATGTCCTGCACGAAATCGCGCTGGCGAAAACAGAGCCCGGCCGTTTCGTCGCTCTCGCCGGCTTCGAATGGTTCGACCAATCTCAAGGGCACATGAACGTACTCGACACGACCGTGATCGCCCCGTTCGGGCAGACGTACAATCTCGACAGATTTCGTAAATGGATCGCCAAACACCCGGAGGCCGTGATCGGTTTCAACCATCCGGGTGACCCGGATTTCAAGCCGAGGTTCAGGATGTTCGAGTACCACCCGGAGACGGCCTCGCAAACGGTGTATATAGGCGTAAACAGCATAAACGACCTCGAGAACTACTTCATGGCGCTCGACAACGGTTGGAGAGTCGCCCCGGTCGGCGAACAGGACAACCACGAAACCGATTGGGGAAACAGGAAGCTTTGGACTGGCGTT
>JAKLIR010000504.1 GCA_022709505.1 bacterium
CGTCCGCGTCCATGCGCGCCACAAGCGGCGCGAGCGCCGCTTCGAGTCCGGCGTTTAGCGCTGCGACGAGACCAACCCGGCCGGGTGCTATAACACGCAGCCGCGTATCCCCGCCGGCTCGTTCTCGCGCAGTCTCAGCCGATCCGTCAACCGACCCGTCGTCGATTACTATCAACTCGATATCTTCGAATGTCTGCCCAATCACGGATCCGACGGCTTCCCGAATGTACGCTCCCCCATCCCGCACCGGCAACACTACGCTGATCGCAGGTCTCGTCATGCCGATATTATAGGGCCTCCGGCGGCTCAAGGGGGCGCTTTTGAAAAAGCGCCCCCTTGAGAATCCTCCGCAAAACTTTTCCTTTCGCAATGCCGCGCAATACACGCGGCATTGCTTACGTTTAAATTATGTAAAACCAGCTCTGTGAAATATGTATCGTGAAAGCAATTCCGGGAGCACAGCTTCGGAATTGCGAAGCGAAAAGTTTGGGAAGGGATTCCCAAGGGGAACACTTTCCAAAGGGTTCCCCTTGGGCCTCCGGCGGTGGAGATCAGAGTTTTCCGAGAGAGCGGAGCATTTTTTCAAAATAGGGTATAGTGCGTTTGATTCCTTCTTCGAGAGGGACCTTCGGTTCCCAGCCGAGGATATTCTTTGCGAGAGTTATGTCCGGCCGCCGGGTTTTCGGGTCGTTTTCCGGCAATTCCTCGTGAATGATCTTACATTTCGCGCCTGTAATGCGAAGGATGGTTTCAGCGAACTGCATCACAGTCATTTCAGTTGGGTTGCCGATGTTCACAGGCGTATTTTGATTCGAATGAAGGAGTCGGACGATGCCGTCTATGAGGTCCTCGACGAAGCAGAAGCTGCGAGTTTGCGAGCCGTCGCCGAAGACGGATATCGGTTCGCCGAGCAAAGCCTGAGTGATGAAAGCGGGAACGACGCGGCCGTCGTTTATTCTCATGCGCGGGCCGTATGTATTGAAGATGCGCACGATTCGGGTGTCGAGTCCGTGTGAGCGATGGTAGGCCATGACGAGCGCCTCTGCGAACCTTTTCGCCTCGTCATAGACGCCGCGCGGGCCGATCGGATTCACATTTCCCCAGTAGTCCTCCGTCTGGGGGTGCACGAGCGGATCGCCGTAAACCTCTGAAGTCGAAGCGAGAAGGAATTTGGCGTTTTTAGCGCGTGCGAGCCCGAGCGCTTTATGTGTTCCGAGCGAGCCGACCTTCAGCGTCTGGATGGGATATTTGATATAGTCGATCGGGCTTGCCGGGCTCGCGAAATGGAAGATCGCGTCAACCGGGCCGTCAACGAAAAGATAGTTCGTGACGTCATAGTTGATGAACGTGAATTCGCGGCCGGCGAGGTGGGCTATATTGTCCGTGCTGCCGGTGAGCAAGTTGTCGAGGCAGATCACCTCATGCCCGTCATTCAGAAGTCTTTCACAAAGGTGGGAGCCGAGGAATCCGGCGCCGCCGGTTACCACTATTCTCATTGCGCAAACCCTCTCAATCATTGAGTGAAATAATGATACTTTAAAAAATACGCGGTAGCAAGCGAGAGGCCCCGCCCTCTCGCGGGAAACATTCTCGATAAGCTCCCGCGGGTCGAGCCTTGTTTAACCCGGTTTTTCACCGGAAAAATGTGGGTTAATATTTCATCCGGAGCACCTTCGTGCGCAGGAGCCGCAGCACGGCGCGGGCCACTCGCGGCGAGTATCTGGACACGGCCGCGAAGAAGAACCTTAGCCCCGCGAGCGGGCTCTTGAACCAGTGCGAAGCGAACGAGATGAAGAACCCGTAGAACGAAAGCGCGAGTTCGGAGTGTTCGAAAGTGAAGAACGGAACCGGGTTCGAAGTGAGCCAGTAGGCGTCATCGAGATAGTTCCGCTGTTTGCAGTAATCGTACCAATGAGTGCCGGGGAAAATCTGAAGGAGCGCGACGCTTTTCACGACGGAGGGTTGAACGCGGCGGGCGAGCCGCACGGTGTCCATGACGGTTTTCCAGCTTTCGCCGGGCGTTCCGACCATGAGGAGCACGCCGGTAGTGATCCCCGCTTCGTGTGCGTTGCGCACGGCTTCCACGACCTGCTCCGTGACGATCTTCTTATTCATGGCGCGGAGGAGTTCCTCGGAGCCGGACTCTACCCCGAATGCGATGTGGCGGCAGCCGGCGCGGTACATCATGGCGGCCGTCTCGCGGTCGAACGCGTTCACGCGCGTCATAGCGGCGAAGATCACCGGCAAGTCGGCCTCGGCCATCCTTTCGCAGAAATCCTCCGTCCGCATTCGGTTCAGAGTGAATGCGTCGTCCTGAAACCCGATCGCTCGCATCGAAAATCTCGCGTGAAGTTCCTTCACCTCGGCCACGACATTCTCCGCGGATCGCAACCTGTACTTTTTGCCGAGTTGCAGTGTGGATACGCAGAAGTGGCACCTCGCCGGGCAGCCGCGCGAGGTCATCATCATAGCGCGGTTCTCCCTCCGGATTTTGTCTTCGTACAGCCCGTGTTTCGGAAGCGGGAG
>JAKLIR010000505.1 GCA_022709505.1 bacterium
TTTGGGCGCAGGTGCGTCGCGGTACAATCCTGTCTGAGCAGAGCTATTGCGGCTTTATTCGGAAAGGGAATGCCGCTAAACGCAGAAAAAGGGCCCGAAATATGCGCGTAAGGCCTATTTTTGCCGCCTCTAATGGAGCTATCCAATTTCATATCAATCAAATATCGTGGTCCGTCCCCAAATTGAAAGGAAACACGTCATGGGATCGAAATATGAACATGTGTTTGCGCCTCTCCGGATCAGGGGCGTGGATTTCAAAAACCGCCTGGAAATGGCTCCGCCGTCCCCCAACCTGGCCGACAGGGAAGGGAGAGTGACGCCGGAGTTTGTCGACTTCTTCCGCCCGATCGCGCAGGGCGGCGTCGCCGTCATCCACGTCGGCAATTCGGTCGTCGACATCAAGGAAGCTTGCGACGAGGAGCGCCAGCTGGACCTCGGCAGCGACGCCTGTATCCTTCCGCTCACGCGCTTTGTCGAAATGTGCGACGGCTACGGCGCTCTCGCCTCTCTCGAAATCAACCACAACGGCAAGGATTCCGACTTCGACAAAACGGGGAAGCGGGCCTTCAGCGCATCTTCGTTCATCGCCTCGAGCGAAATCTGGCGCGCGCAGATGCGCGGCAGACAGCCGCTGCCCACCATCGAGATGGACCACGCAAAGATCAGGGAGACCGTGGAAAAATACGCCGTCGCCGCCTACCGCTGCAAACGCGCGGGCTTCCGGATGTGCATGATTCACGGCGGCCACGGGAACCTGATCTCGCAGTTCGCGAGCACCCTCTACAACAAGCGCAAAGACGAATACGGCGGCTCTCTCGAAAACAGGGCGCGCTTCGCCATAGAGGTGCTCGACCGGATCCGCGAGCTGTGCGGCGAAAACTTCGTCATCGAATACCGGATTTCCGCGGACGAGATCCATCCCGACGGCATGCACTTCGAGGAGACGCTCCGATTCATCGAGTTCATCCGGCACAAGGTGGACATCCTCCACGTTTCCGCCGGGCTGCACGGCGAATTCCAGTACATGCGCAACTGGTGGCAGAACTACCTCATGGACCGCATGTACAACGTGCATTACGCCGCGGACATCAAGAAGAGGTTCCCGGACCTCCTGGTCTGCACCGTCGGCTCGATCATGAACATCAGGCAGGCCGAGGACATCCTCGCGGCCGGCAAGGCCGATTTCGTCGCCATGTGCCGCCCGATCCTCGCGGATCCCGAGATGCCGCGCAAGTACGCGCTGGGAAGGGAAGAGGACCACCGCCCGTGCCTCCGCTGCCAGTACTGCGGCTTCCGCCTGATGATTCCCGCGGTCATCAACTGCGCGGTTAATCCGTTCATAGGAAATGAGACGGAGTTCCCCGGCGCGCGAGTCCCAAAGGCCGCCGTGAAGAAGCGAGTCGCCGTGATCGGCGGCGGACCCGCGGGCATCCAGGCCCTGCAGACGCTTTGCGAGCGCGGCCACGATGTCACGCTCTATGAGAGCGGCGATCGCCTGGGCGGAAACGTCGTCCACGGCTCCGTGCTGCCGTTCAAGCAGGACGTGAAGGATTATCTCGACTACCTCGTCTGCCAGGCGAACAAGGCTCCGGCGCGCGTGCTGCTCAATACCGAAGCGACGAAGGAAATGCTGAACGCCGAAAAGTACGACGCTCTCATTATCGCCGTCGGTTCGCGACCCGTTATCCCGCGAATTCCGGGAATCGACAAGCCGCACGTGCACTGGGCGCCGGAGGCCGACGCGGGGAAAGTGGAAGTAGGCGAGAAGACCGTCATTGTCGGGGCGGGTTCCGTCGGCATCGAAAGCGCCATAGGCCTCAAACGCAGAGGCAAGGACGTGCTCGTGATCGAAATGGCACCGGATATGTCGAACCTCAGGACCTCGGCCGGCGGCGCGAGCACGGAGTTGATGTCTTTGGTCGAGGAACTCGCGATTCCCATCCGGCTCAACTGCAGGCTCGAGGAGGTAACCGATAAAACCGTGGTCTGCCGGAACACGGAGACCTCCGCGGAAATCGAGTTCGCCGCGGACACCGTTCTGCTGGCCGCCGGAATGACCGCGAGACAGGACGTTGCCGAAAATCTCCGCCGATGCGCTCCGGAGACGGAGGTCTTTATCGTGGGCGACGCGGCGAAAGTCGGAACAATCGCCTCGGCGGTCATGTCCGCCTTCAAAGCCGCAGCCTGCATCTAGTACTGCTGTGTCATAAAACTGGGGAGTCGCATGGTCATTGGCTATAATGACTGCCCCAAATAGGGCATTTTGAGCTAAAACCGCATAAAATGCAGGCTTGGTTTCATTATGTGACACAGTAGTACCAGCGGACTGCAACAATTGAATTGATAGTAGCTGGGCCAATTTCTCCGGAAGCGCTGAAGGCGCGAAGCAGCACAGCCCAGGGCGCAAGCCCTGGGTAATGGAAGTGCGCAAAAAAAGCCCTGCAGGGCATGCGCGTCAAGCTAAGGGAATCTAGGTTTTAGGCTTCTTCTTATTTAAGAACGATTTACGTT
>JAKLIR010000506.1 GCA_022709505.1 bacterium
CGAAAGAAAAAAATCCTTTCCCTGCTCGCGGGCGCGGTGGTTCTCGTCGTGATCGCGGCAGCCATCGTCTTCGCCGCGGATCTTTTCGCCGCCAATGGGCATCGCGCGGGCTTTTCCCTCCTGCCGATGCCGGACGGTAAGACCTACGGGCTCAGCATCGTTGACGACGCCGACGAAGGCGGCCTCGAACGCGTCGCGCCGGTTTATGAATTCCTCGACGACATCGGCGTGAAAGTAACAAAAACCGTTTGGATGTTCCCAGCCGCAGGCGAAAAATGCATCTTCAACGAAAAAAAATACACCCTCGCTCTCCCCGCGAACCGCGAATTCGTCTTGAAACTGCGCGCCGAAGGCCACGAGATAGCGACCCACGGCGCAACCCCCTGCAACGACCGCCGCGAAACCATCATCCGCGCGCTCGACGAATACCGCGCGCTTTTCGGCTCGTGGCCCCGCATGAATATCGACCACGCAAAAAACGCCGAGAACCTCTACTTCGGGAAAAACCGCCTCGAAAACACGCTGTACCGCTTCCTGTACGGCTTCTACGACTCCGGCCTCTATGGCGGCGAAGATGAGAAAAGCCCCTATTTCTGGGGCGACATCGCGCGAAAACGCATCAAATATTCACGCGACTGGTACTTCACCGACCTGAACACCCTCGCCGTCAATCCCTCGATGCCATACCGAGACCGCGAGAAAAAATACGCACCCCTCCTCCACTCGGTCACCGACGCGATCGACGCCGGCAGCTTCAACAGGCGGCTGAACCCGGACGCCCTTTTATTGCTTAAAAGAGACAACGGCTTCTCGATCGTTTACACGCATTTCGGATTCGGCTACTTCGACACGTCCAAAAAAACGCTCAACCCCGGATTCTCCCGTACCATGCGGCGGCTCGCCGCGGATGATTCCGCGTGGATAGTCCCGGCGTCGGACGCTCTCGACAGGTTTCTACTCTTCAAAAAAATCCGCCTCGTCCCCAGCGCCGACGGCGTAACGCTGATAAATGACAACCCGGTGCGGGTCGCCGGTGTGACCATTCTCGCCCCTTCCGGCCCGCGCGGCCGCGGCGCATCGCTATCCTGTTCCTCACGTGACTGCGGAATCCGCTCCCTCGGCAACGGCGTCTTCATCGTCCCGTCCATCCCGCCCCACGCAAAGATCGCCCTCAAATCAAACCTCAAAACCGTTTCCGGGAAACCCCCGGATTACTACATAAGCAACGCCGAACGTTTGAACTGCCTCTACCACTTTCTCATGAGAGCTGTTAAGATCAGAGTGTGACTACCGGCCCGTTCCTCTTCGCCGAACCGGAGGCTGAAATCGAAAGCAACACCGCGCGTTCTTAGCGGAGTTGCGGGAGCGAAAAGTTTTGCGGGGGATTCTCAAGGGGGCGCTTTTTCAAAAGCGTCCCCTTGAGCCGCCGGAGGCCCGTTGTAGAACAAAATGACGCCTTAGCACCCCGTCATTACAGGCTTCGAAAACAATACGGGGAAAAGGTTGCCGAGAGATTTCGGGGCAACGGTGACTACCGGCCCGTTCCTCTTCGCCGAACCGGCGGCTGAAATCGAAAGCAACACCGCGCGTTCTTAGCGGAGTTGCGGGAGCGAAAAGTTTTGCGGGGGATTCTCAAGGGGGCGCTTTTTCAAAAGCGCCCCCTTGAGCCGCCGGAGGCCCGTCTTTCACGGAGTGCAACATGAGCGACATCATACTCGGAGTAACCACATCGAGCACGCGGTGCGGGATCGCGCTCATGCGGGAGGGAGAGATCGCCGCCTCGGAAACATTTCCGGGCACTCGCGCATGTGTCGAGGAACTCATGCCGAGGATCGAGAACATGCTTAGCGAGCAAGGGCTCCGGTTCGAAGACATTGGGAAATTCGGGGTGGACGTCGGCCCCGGCGGACTTACCGGCATAAAGATCGGCCTCGTCACGGTGCGCACCATGGCGCAGATCATGGGACGGCCCGTCGCGCCGGTGTCCGGACTCGAAGCCGCATGCCTGTTCGCGCCCGCCGGACTATCGCCTCTCGTGCCGGTGGCCCCATGCGTCAAAGGCGAATGCTTCGCCGCCGTTTTTCGCCGCCGCGGCGGAGACCTCGCGCGCGAATCGGCGGACCGGCACCTCGTGGGCGACGGCTTTGAGAAATTTCTGCTCGAGCTGCCCGAGGCCGACTCCCCGGTTCTGCTGGGCGGCGCGGCGGAGGCGCTCCGCGAAACAGCGCTCCGCGCACTCGGAGAAAGAGCCCGTTTCGCGGGCCCTGAATTCGAACACCCGGACGCCGCCGCGGTCTGCCGGCTCGCCGCCGAACGCCCCGGCCTCAACTGCCTCGACGTCCAGCCCAACTACCTATGTCTCACAAATGCGGAGCGCGTGCGTGGCGTTAAGATTTGAAAAAACATCGGACCCCCTGCCTGTGGAAATCCGCGCGATGCGCGTCGGCGACATAGACGAAGTGTTCGCCATCGAGACCGCGTCCTACACCTACCCGTGGCCGCGCC
>JAKLIR010000507.1 GCA_022709505.1 bacterium
GTTTGATTCCCAAATAAACGGGAATTTAAAAAACAACACCATTCAGCCTAAAAAAAGACTGATATGAAAGGGGATTAACACTCAACCTGTTTTTCTGCATGGGAGTTGGAGCCCGAATCCGTCATTGGGCTTCGACGCACTATAGACGAATCCGGGTCGAAACGAGAAAAGCGCTGAGAGGCGAAAAAGACGAGAGTGTCGCAATCGGCTTTTTCGAGTCTAACCCGCATTTTTCACCAATGTGGGTTGAAATCGGAAAAAGGGATCTATTGCCCGCGGGAGGGAGCTAATCATGATGAAATGCCTGCAAGCCGAAACCGGAGCGGGAATCGTGTTCTTTCCCGATGGCGAAATATGCGTGGAAAATGTAAAGGAATTTTCCGAGAAAGTGCTGCTCGAAGCCGGCAACAGTTCATCCGTGACAATCGATTTGCATGACGTGCGATTCATCGACTCGGCCGGAGTCGGAGCAATTCTGTCCCTGATGCGGAATTTCGAGGAAAGGGGCGCAAGGTTTTTCGTGCGCCGGCTCAATCCCCTTTTGAAAATCTCTCTGGCGAATTTCCTAAAGATCGAATGCGGTTTTTAACCCGGATTTTTCCATCGTAAAAAAACAGCCTCCCTTTTCGGGAGGCTGTTTTGTTGTTCGCCTATTTTTTTTCGCTAACCCAAATTTTTCAACAATGTGGGCTGAATTCTCATTTGAGCGGGAGCGCGGAAGCTGTTCGCGCGCCGGTTCTCGCCTGCGGGGTTGTCACTGTGACCGTCTGAAGGTTGGAATCGACAACCACATCGAACGGTCTCCACCACGAGCCGGTGTTCCCGTTTGTGAACGGATCGGAATCTCCGCCCGCCGCCGTGAACGTATAGGGACCGAAGAACTGTTCAGACTCCTGCGGCGTGCCGAGGTTCTTTGAGATTTTCACAGTTGCATTGATTATGTTCGACCCTCCGTAGTAGTGCACGCCCACATAATACCTTCCGGCGGTCGGGGCGCTGCACGTGAAGTTCTCCGGGCCGTAACCGGACGTGTTATCGACGTCCAGCCATCCGGTTGCGATCTGAGTATTCCCGTAATAAGACTGGTTGCCGGCGGGATCCCACACGTGCAGGTCCATGTCGCCGGTCGTGTCCCACGTCATCGTCACTCTGAAGAGGTAGTTGCCGGGCGTACCGGAGAAATTCACTGTCTTAACTTCGCTGAAACTCGTTCCCACCGCGTTTGTCGCGCGGACGCTTATTGTGTTCGTTCCGAGCCGCAGGATCGCGGTGTAGTTGTAATATCCCGAGGAATCGGTCGAAATAAGCGTCTCGTCTCCGTTGACGACCACTACAACTCTTTCGGAATCGAGATTCGCCGCCTGACCGCTTATTGCCGCCGTGCCGGTATCGCTCACCGAGGGCTCGCCGATCGTCAGAGTCGGCGCGGCCGCGGGCGCTGTTCCGGTGTATTCCATGAGAGTGAAGCCCGGCAGCGAGTACGATCCGCTCGAAGGAACAACGACAACGTTGTAATCCGTCACACGGCCGCTCGCCGACGCCGCGAACACTCTCATCCCGGCGGGAACTGAGGACATCGCGTAGGCGCCGCCGGCGCCCGTCACGGCGCTCACGAGAGCTTCCGCCGAAGACCCGGTCACCACTCTCGCGCCCGACACCGGATTGCCGGATGAATCCTGAACGGTCCCGGCTGTTTCGGTCGGCGTGGAACTTCCGCCCTCGAGATCCGCGGACGTGATTATCTCATTGAGCACGGTTATGAAATCTATTGTCCAGTTCGATACGTTGAACGGGTCCGCGAACTGCTGCGTCTGAGAATTATACAGGCTGTAAAGCATGCTATATGGACTCCAGCCCTGCGCCTGTTTAGCCGCCACCGCCGCTTCGAGCTTTTCTATAACGTCGTCGCTGATTACGGATGCATCGCTCAACGGCGCGTTCCTAACGCGCGCATACTGTATCGCGGCCAGAGCCACGGCGCTCGACACGGCGTTCAAAGTCACTTCGCTCGTGTTACCGGCGGTCACGCTCTCGACTATCGCGCCGTAATACATATTTCCCGTACTGGTCTGCGTCTCGGTGGTCGTTTGAGCCGCCGTCCGCACCGCCTCGGGCGTGTATGTCGAGACGTATGACAGCGAGCTTCTCACTATGTAATTGCTCGCCGGCGGAATGTTCGCTATGAAAAACGACGGATTCGACGGCATCGTTTCCGTCACGCTCGCGCCGGTCGATTCGGTGAACGGACCTATGCTCAAGCTCGTCGCGGGAACGGCCGCGGACGATATGCCGCTCGCGTTGTAGCTCAACACATCTATCGAGGCCGTGTATGTTACGCTATATGTGCCGCTGTTAGCCACGCGCGGCAGTTCAACCCGCAGTTTCATACTCGCCGTCCGACTTCCGCCGGCGTTGGAGCCGCCGCCGCCGCAGCCGGCCGCGAACACTGCTACTCCCATCAGGACGACCGCCGCCATCATCTTTACCGCTTTTATCTTTCTCAT
>JAKLIR010000508.1 GCA_022709505.1 bacterium
CTTCTCTTCGCCATGATTGACAAGTATCCGAAGATAACAGGGGCCGTTTTCGACCTCTCATCCACTCTGAAAATAACAAGAGAGTTGATAACTAATCTCGGCTACGGTCGGTCCGTGGGAACAATAGAAGGCAATTTCCTGACAGATGATTTCGGGACGGGTTACGACCTTGTTATAATGTCGAGCATACTTCACATTAACTCAGAAGCTGAAAACAAAAAACTCATCTCAAAAGGTTTCAAGGCCCTCTCGCCCGGAGGCATGATCGTTATAAGGGAATTCATGCTTAACAACGACGGGGCTTCCCCGCAGGAAGCCGCGCTCTTTTCGGTGAACATGCTCGTTAACACCGAGAAGGGAAGATCATATAAAGAATGCGAGATAAGGAGTTGGATGAAGAACGCCGGTTTTACATCCGTTGCGAGGAAAAACATTCATCCCAGATGCGAAGTTCTCATAGGCAAAAAACGAAAATAAAACTTCTCGGGAGATCTTCCATGAAAAATGAATACATAAACAAATCGTATGAAAAACAGGCTGAATTCATTATAAAAAACCTGAGAAAAAGAAATATCGAAGCCAATTACTTCAAAGAAACCCCGCAAGCCGTCGAATATGTATGCCGCCTGATCGAGCCGGGGAATGTGGTCGGGCTCGGCGGCTCGGTGACAGTTGTTGAATCCGGTCTGATCGACGCGCTGAGGAAGCTTAACATAGAGCTTCTCGACAGATATAAGCAAGGCGTTTCTGATAAGGAAATATTCGAGATGCGCAAAAGAGGCATGACCGCCGACGTGCTCGTCGCAAGCTGCAATGCTATAACGATGGATGGAAAAATAGTAAGCGAAGACGGGCTCGGCAACAGAGTCGGCGGAATGGTTTACGGGCCGGAAAAAGTAATCCTTCTCGTTGGTATGAATAAGGTAGTGAGAGACGTCGAACACGGCATAGAGAGAATCCGGACAGTCGCCGCGCCTTTTAACAGCATCAGATTCGGCGTGGACACCCCGTGCGCGAGAACCGGTTTTTGCGATGAGCCGGCATGTCTCCCTCCCGCTCGGATATGCAACCAACTCGTTATCATCGAATCCAACGCGACTATCGGAAGGCTGCACGTTGTTCTGGTCGGAGAGCACCTCGGTTTTTAACCCGGATTTTTCAACTCTGAAATAAAGTTGAAAGGATATCGACATGAAAAACATCCGAAGAATCGGTGTGCTCACCGGCGGCGGTGATTGCCCGGGACTGAATGCGGTTATTCGTGCCGTCGTAAAAACCTCCATTAAGCAGGGATGCGCCGTTACTGGCATTAAAGACGGATTCGAGGGCTTGGTGAAAGGTAAGGATTTCACGTTCGAACTAACATCGGATTCCGTCAGAGGAATTCTTCCAAGAGGCGGCACTATATTAGGAACCACCAACAGAGGAAATCCCTTCTCTTTTAAAGTAATTGAAAATGGAATCGAAACAACAAAGGATATGTCCGGCGTCGCTATAAACAACATGAAAAGTCTCAACATCGATTGCCTTATAGTGATCGGCGGTGACGGTTCGCTTTCAATAGCGCTCGACTTTTTCAAACTTGGGGTTCCAGTGGTCGGAATCCCTAAAACTATAGATAACGATCTTTCCGCGACTGATTTTACATTCGGATATCAAACGGCGGTGGCGACCGCCACTGATGCGATAGACAAACTTCACACGACGGCCGAAAGTCACCACAGAATAATGCTTCTGGAAGTGATGGGACGAAACGCGGGCTGGATAGCGATGGCGTCGGGAATAGCCGGTGGAGCGGACATTATATTAATTCCTGAAATACCTTACGACATAGACAAAATATGCAATAAAATTGAAGACCGCAGTTCCGCTGGCAGCAAGTTCAGCATCATAGTAGTGGCGGAAGGCGCCAAGCCTTCGGGCGGCGAGCAGATGTATCTCGACTCTGGCGCAAAAAGACTCGGCGGCGTCTCGCAGAAAGTCGCGGATGAAATAAGCGCGAAAACAGGACTTGAAACACGGGTAACCGTTCTCGGGCACCTCCAGCGCGGCGGCACTCCGGTTCCATTCGACAGATTGCTCGGCACACGGCTTGGAGCGGAAGCCGTCCGTCTTGCTCTCGACGGTGAATTCGGAAAAATGGTTTGCCTTAGGACTCCCGACATCAAATCAGTCACGATTCAGGAGGCGACGGGCGTTCTCAAAACCGTTTCTCCGGACGGCGATCTCGTGAGAACAGCTAAGAATATCGGAATTTCACTCGGGGACTGAGAATTCGGACAAACGCCAATTCGAATTCATCTTTTGAATTAATTTCACACTGAAGATTCATTCACCGCGATACTTTTTAATTGCTTCGACCAACATTTGCGGATTCGCCGTACCCTTCGAAGTACTCTCGTACCGTGTCTCGGCGGGCGTCTTTTCATAATCATATTTCGGCGCTTCGCGATACGGCTCTCCATATTTTTTCAGATGATTCTTGTCCATAACGAG
>JAKLIR010000509.1 GCA_022709505.1 bacterium
GAAAAACAACTGTCTCCACGCGAGGTCGAGCTCAAGCCACGGGTAGCGAGCGCCGAACCGCACACTGTTCACGGTCGCGAACTTCTCTGCGTTGATTAGAAGGTTCTCGATCCATCTGTTCGCGAACTTCGTTTCGATGCGGCTCCCGAGGCAGCCCTCGAATACGAAAGTCTGGTCGCGGCTTATTTGAAGCGGCTCGCGTCCGGCGAGATCCGACTCGACCGCCTCGAAAAAATCCGCGTTCGTGCCGGATACGATGTCGAAGCCCTTCGTCCTTTTGAGCTGCGCGCCGATGGACCGGTCCGGCTCCTTGAAATCGTCGCCGGACATGAACATCGCGTTCGATGTGAGGCCGTAATATTTCTTGTTCCCCGCGTTGAGGGACGCGTCGGACGCCGCGCCCGGATAGTTGATCACCTTGGTCAGAATCGTGGTTCCGTCCGCGCCGAGCCATTCGAACTCGGACGGCATGTCCGCGTTGTTGCCACGCTGATAGACTGCGTAGCGATGGCCTGTCCCCTTCAGAATGCGCGGCAACTGCGGCGTGTGCCCGTAAACATCGTACTGAGTAGCAGTCCTCACATCCGCGCCGAACATCGATTCCTTGAACAACTTTCCATAAGCGAAATTCCGTATCAGCGGCTCACCGGCGACCGCGGCCTCGTCCGGTTCGTTGTAGCCGCCGGAGAACTCGACGCGGCCCTCCCGCGACAGCTTCAATATCCGCGCCCTGTCGTCGGGATAGGCGTCCCAGTACGGCTTCAGATAGTCGATTTCCGAAAGAATGAATTTGTATCGAGGTTCCGCCTCGGCGTATTCGAGCTGCTGATGAATCGCTGAGAACCCGCGCATCGTTTCGCCGGCCTGCGTGTTCGTCCACACCGGATCGAAATGAAAGTGCGAGACTATGAACGCCGTCCTTTTTCCGTCGGCGGCGACGCACGTTCCGATCCGCGCGGAGACTAACGACACGGCGAGAAGCGCGAATATCATCACGCATTTCCCGGCTTGCTTGATCGATGCTTTTCCATTGCTGTTCATGGCGAGCCTTCATCCTTTCGGCGACGACGGAAAATCGCTTCGGCTGATTCTTGCATTCCTGAATTCTATTTCAGACACGCCGTTTCTTGCAAACGGCGCGGCCTATTATTCCATTTCGACATTCATCTAATCACTATTGACACGCAAGCGTCGCGCGCGCTATTATTTGTTTCGATGTTTATCTAATCATTTATAAGGCAAAAGGAGCCGGTTTTGGAAAAATCCGTGGAGATAATGAAAGCGCTCGCCGACGAGTCGAGGTGCGGAATAATGAGCGCCCTGCTCGAAGCGCCGAGCTACGTCGAGGAGCTTTCCGAACGGTTCGGGCTGACGCCGGCGACGGTGTCGTTCCATCTAAAAAAACTCGAAGCGGCCGGACTGATAAGCAAGAAACGGGAACAGTATTACGCAGTGTTTTTCCCGAACCGCGACCTGTTGAACCTTCCTCTCCGGGAATTCATCTCCTCGAACGCCGGCGAGGCCGCCAAGGAGGAAAGCCGCCTGCGAGCCTACAGGCTCGAAGTCATCAAAAGCTTTTTCAAACGAGGGCGTCTCGAAAAGCTGCCCGCTCAAAATAAAAAAAGGCGGATCGTGATCGAAGAGATCGCCGCACTGTTCGAACCCGGATGCGTTTATCCCGAGCGCGAAGTGAACAGAGTCGTCTCCCGTTTTCACGATGACCATTGTTTAATCAGAAGGCTAATGATCGACGAGGGAATCATGGAAAGGCGGAACGGGATGTACCGGCTGCGCGAGGGGCGGTCGCCGCGCCCGCTTCTGAAAACTCCTCCTTCCGCCGCGCCTGTCCCGGCGGTTGCCGCAACGAATACAAAGGTGAAGAAAATGAACGACAGTGACAATCTCAGCGAAAAAGAAAAACGAGCGCTTGCGAAGAGAGCTTATAAGGAAGAAAAAGTCATGATGGGCGTTCTCGCCATCAGAAACAACGAAACCGGAAAGGTCTTTCTGCGCGCGGCGCGCAATCTTCGCGGCGCTTTCAACAGTCCCCGGATGCAGTTGAACAGCGGAAAGTTCCTGAACAAGGCCCTGCAAAGCGATTGGACGCGCCTCGGCGCCGACAGTTTCACATTCGAAGTAATCGAATCCGCCGAAAAGAACGAGGACCCCAAGCAAATCTACGAAGACCTCGAAGTTCTCATTGAACTCTGCCGCGAAAAGCTCATTAAATCGGGAACAAAGGATTTTTATTGAAGAGCATAGTCTTCGCACCCGGTTGTTCAAGGTGGCGCTTTTGAAAAAGCGCCACCTTGAGAATCCTCCGCAAAACTTTCATCCCGAATCCAATCGGCGGATTCGGGTTCGTATGTGACCGAATTCGAGTCGATGATGCAACGCAGTAGATCGCCCTTTTTGCAATTTGAGTCTCGGGAAATGCCACCCAAACCAATAATCCCCCCCTGACATCCATGTCACCCATGG
>JAKLIR010000051.1 GCA_022709505.1 bacterium
CTATCGAGCTGAATCCAGAGGACACGCGCGCATGGGCTGAGTTCGTACTCGGCTTGCTCGATCTGAGACAAGTCACGAAAGCCCGCGAAACCATAAAACAGTTAAGATCATTGAAAACTCCCAAAACCGATCATCTCGCGGATCTCCTCGACCAGCAGGCTAACATCATAGAGCAGAAATACAAAAAATAATTCCCGGAACTATCGAATTCGAATTGCGGATTCGTGATGGATTTCGTTCCTCACCGAGGGATGTTTGACGCCAAAACGAAATCGAAAGCGTGCGACATCGCCCGGAAAAGATTCATGAAAGTAAAACGAAAGGTTATTTGTTCGGGTCGAATTTCCCCATGATGCATAGGAACAGAAGCTTCAATGCGCCCATGTGGGACATCAGCCTTGAAAGGTCGCCCGAGAATTTAAGTTCGCCGCTCATGACGAGTTTCTGAATATCTTCGCCGTTCATCATCGCGGCCCAACCTGATTCAGAGAAGCTGACGGTCGCGGTGGGCTCCACTCCCGATTCCATGATCTTAATCGATCCGTCGTCCATCTTGACGAGCGCGGATTTCCCGGCGCATTCGAGTTTGACGACTTCTTTGAGTCCTTTGGCTTTCCCGGCGTACTTTTCGTTGCCGTCGAGAACGGACGCTTTCTTTATCGTTTGCAAAGAGAAGGCGGACCCTGAATCCTCCGGAAGAGCCGCGGGCGCGCCCGCGAGCCCGAGGGCCTTCTTCAATTTGAAGATCAGTTGCGTGAAGAAAAGAGCGATTTTCATCCAGAATGACATGCCGTTCACCTCTACCCCTATGTTTTCCCTGTCCGATGAGTGGCGGATTCAAGCGCCGCCGCCCCGTTAATTCCTAATGAATAATATAATCGTTCTTCATCTCATGGGCAAGGGGATACGGCTTCATTTGGCAGTTGACGGCGAAGTATTTTCAACGAGGATTCGTTGATAATACGCCGAATCCGATCGGAGGATTCCTGTTCAATGGACAAAGGAATCCGGCTAAACTAAAATTACGTGAAAAATGACTACTGGAGAATATTGCTCGTGAAAAAATGGTTTTTTGTAACTTGTTTCATAGTGATATCGATGATATCCGCGTTAAGTCGTCCCGCATTGTCATCGGATGGCGCAAAAGGAAAGAAATTCGTGCTTATCGTGGCCGATCACATAGGATTTCTCGAATGGTCGGATCCGCGGATGAAAACGCTGAGGGAGATCGAGCCGCAAGGCGCGATAGGCCTTATGGTGACGAAGACCGAAACCACCTCGGTGAGGTCGAACATATCCGAACTCGAGAATGCCGCTTACATGACGATCGGTTCGGGCGTGCCCGCGCGAGGCGATGACGACGGGCGGCTTGCTTTCAATACGAACGAACTTGTTGAGGACAGGACCGCCGGACTCGTATATTCGCTCGTGACGGGATACGGAAATCCGGCCGCCGGGATGATAGTACATCTCGGTATCGGTTCGCAGAGCGATTTGAACGCCGAGACTTCATACAAGGCCCGGCCCGGAGAGCTCGGGGCGATTTTGAAAAAGGGCGGCGTACGCACCGCCGCGATTGGAAACTCGGACTGGTTCGAGCGCTCTGAGCGCGGCGCATCTATGATCGCGATGGATGCGTCCGGCACGGTGCCTTTCGGAGACGTATCACTGGATCTTGTTACGAAAGATCCCACCGCGCCCCTCGGTTTCAAAACAAATATCGAAATGCTGAAGAACAGATTCAAGGAATATCTCGGGAAGTCCGATTTCATTGTTATCGATTATGGCGATACGTCGAGAATAAACAGATTTCGAACGATGGCGACCGCGGAAGCGCACGCCGCCGCGAAACTCAGAACCTTGAAGGAATTTACGAGGTTTCTCTCTTGGATAATGAAGAACATAGACCCCGCGACGACTCAGCTTATCGTGGTGTCGCCGACACCTCCCGCCGGCGCTGTTTTGACCAAAGATACGCTTACGCCGGTTTTTGCTTACGGCGCGGGGATTACTCCGGGGGCCCTCATCTCTTCACAATCCACAAAGCAGGCGGGACTTTTCAGGAACGCCGACATTTCGGCGCATATCTGCGCTTTTTTCGGGCTTGAGCCGGGCTCGGATTTCATAGGACAGCCGCTCGAAACGACAAAGAACGCCGCGCCGCTCGATTTCCTCCGTGAATATCACCGGCGGGACATTCTTTTCGAATCTCAGATAGGCTTGCTTAGAGGAATCGTGATATGGGAACTCGTTCTTCTATTGATATGTTTCGTAGTGTCTCTCAGGGCCGTGGATACTCCCAAATGGCTCCGGCAAATCCTTACGGGCGTTCTGTTGTGGTCGGCGTCGATGTTCCTGTCATTCCTGTTGATCGCCGGCATCCCGCAACTCAAAGGAGAGTTTGATTATATCACTGTGTTTTTCGGGCTCGCGGCCGTCGTGGCTATTCTCATATCATTTATTCCCGGATACGACTGGAAGATGATTGCGCTGTCCGGCCTCTATCTCGTGTCGATAGTCGCCGACCAGTTGACGGGCGGGAGTCTGATTAAACTGTCGGTGCTCGGATATTTCCCGCAGGGCGCCGCCCGGTTCTACGGCCTCGGCAACGAATTCATGGGTTTCATGATAGGCGCGCCGCTTGTGATATACGGTCTCTTGATGGATTTGAGGCCGGGCTTGAAAAAAGGTTTGAAGATTTCTATGCCATTCGTGTTTACCGCGTCGGCGGTTATGGTGGGTATCCCCGCGATCGGCGCCAACTTCGGCGGCCTCATAGCCTGTCTGTTCGGCTATGTCTTCATGGGCGTGCTGTTGTTGCAAGGGAAGTTGAAATGGAAAACAGCGCTCGCGGCGGCGGCGGCGGTTGTCGTTCTCGTGGCGGCCTTCGTGGCTGTTGACGTCACGATACTCGGAGGACATTCTCACATAGGACAACTCGTCTGGAGGATTTCGCACGGCGGCGGTCTCGACGAACTCACAAAAGTAGTCGGTAGGAAGCTCGAAATAAATTTCCGGCTTCTGCGCGTGAGTTTCTGGAGCGCACTTTTCCTGATAAGCCTCGCAGTGGCTCTCATAATGCACTATTTCCCAATGGACCTCGTTTCGAGACTGTTGAAAAAATACGGCGAGTTCAGAAAAGCGTATCTCGCCTGCGTGGTGGGTGCGATCGCGGCGCTTCTGTTCAACGATTCCGGTATCGTGCCGGCGGCGACCGCGTTAGTATTGCCGACGGCGACTGTGTTCCTCCTCCTTTTCAACTCGCCGTTGCTTGAAAAGAAAAAGAGACAGTACAAACCGGCGTGGAAGGAAAACAGAAGGGAGCAGCAGACGGATAAGCCTCCGAAGAAAGAAGAGCCGGCGGCGCAGTCGCGCTCGATATTGCTCAAGAACGTTCCTTCACAGAAGAAACAGCCTCAAGACGGACCCGAAAGGGGAAAGGACCGAGGATCGTCGCACGGAAGGGAGCAAGGAAGGGACAACGCTTCCCGCTCCTCCGATCATGGAGAAAGACGTCCCTCTTCGCAGCACGGGCATCAGGGAAAGAAGTACGACGAGAAGCGACAAACCGCGCCCGGCGCGCCTCGGCAAAACCCGCCGAAACAAGGAGGGCAATCAGATCAGCCGGGAGCGCAAGGCGGTGAGTTCAAGCCTAAGCGGAAAAAGAAAAGATATTACGGCCCGAACCGCCCGCCGGGCAGACCGAGACCCGACGGCGCGCCTCCTAAAAGCGGGCCTTCTTCTTGAAGCGTAATGTTTTTTTCACTATCGTGAATCGAACGTCTCATAGTGAACATCTGAATATGTGATATTGGAGTCTGGAAAATTATTATGTTCTGCGATGCCTATGACATAGGCCCCATAAGACCGCCGAGCGAGGCGAACAGCCTTCTCGTCCGCGTGAACCGGAACTGCCCGTGGAACAGGTGCGAGTTCTGTCACGTTTACAAGGGGACCCGGTTCGAAAAAAAGAGCGTGGAAGAAATCAAGGGAGACATAGACCGCGCAGCAGCTTTTTACGGGAAAGAAGCTAAGAATATAAGAACATGCTTCCTTCAGGACGCCAACGCGGTTCTCATGAAGACGCCGGCTCTCATCGAAGCGATCGGATATATAAGAGAGAAATTTCAGTCGATTGAAAGGATAACCGCTTACGGTCGTGCGCAGACGCTCGCGAGAAAATCACTCGCCGAATTGACTCAACTGAGAGAGGCCGGGCTTAACAGACTGCATTTGGGGATGGAGTCCGGGAGCGCGCGGATACTCGAACACATTGACAAAGGGACTAAGCCGGAAGAAATAATCACGGCAGGCAGAAGAGTCCGGGAAGCGGGGATGTCTCTGAGTCTTTATTACATGCCGGGGCTCGGCGGCCGGGATCTTTGGGAGGAGAATGCGGTTGAAAGTGCGAATGTGTGCAATGCGGTCGATCCGGATTTCATACGGCTGAGAACGCTGAGGGTGATTCCGGGAACGCCGCTCGGGGAGAAATTGAACAAAGGATTATTTACTCCGCTGACTGATATAGAATCGGTTGTCGAGATACGGCTATTCATAGAGAAACTTGAAGGAATAACGAGCAGGGTCGTGAGCGACCATCTTCTGAATCTGCTCGGTGGTATTGAAGGGGAGTTGCCCGGCGAAAAGGAAAAGATGCTTTCGATAGCCGACAGGTTGCTGTCTCTTCCCGAAGAGGAAAAAGCTATATTTCAGGTCGGGTCGAGGCTCGGCTGGATGAGAAACCCGGAAGACCTCGGCGACGTGTTCGGACGAGAGCGGGCGATCGCGGCGCTCGAAGAGATAAGGGCGGAAATAAAGTCGCGGGGCGGAGACATGACGGTTGAGGATTTCATCCGGGAAGCTATGTCGGGGATTATTTGACGGGACTGTTATAAGTGTTTGTGTTCGTGTTCGTGCCAGCGTCCGCCGTGTTTATGCCGGTGGATGTGTGTGAGATTCCATTCTCTCAATCTTTCAGTATCGGACAAAACATCGTTCGTCGCACCCGAGGCGATTATGGTTTTTTCGTCGCTGAAGACGAACGCCTTGTCTGAAAGCTCGTCCGCGAGATGAAGGTCGTGTGTGGCCGTGATAATGGTTTTTCCGGATTCACCCGCGCTGCTGATTATATCTATGAGGTCCCTGCAACTGCGGGGATCGAGACCGGCGGTGGGTTCGTCGAGAAGTAAAACGCCGGGGTCTATCGCGAGCAGCCCCGCAATGGCGACTCTCTTTTTTTCGCCGATGCTTAGTTCGTGCGTGGAGCGGTCGCGCAATGCAGCGATACGAAGTTTCTCAAGGCTCTCTTCCGCTCTGTGCAGGGCTTCGTCGCGGGGGATTCCAAGTTGCATAGGGCCGAACAGAACATCGTCAAACACTGTCGGGGAGAACAATTGTATTTCGGGATTTTGAAAAAGCAGAGCCACGTTTTTTCTGAAGAAAGTGTTCGCCTCATCGTGAAGGTTGTCCTCTATTAGAACGCGTCCCATGAAGCTGATTTCTCCGGAATCCGGGAAAACAAGAGCGTCCATCATGCGGAGGAGTGTCGATTTGCCGGATCCGTTCGGACCGAGGAGAGCAACCTTTTCCCCGGGAGCGATCGTCATCGATACGCCGGAAATCGCGGAGAACTTTCCGCTGTATGAAAATGACACGTTGTCGATGTCGTAAATGTTCAAACGAAACCTCCGAAAACGGCGATTAGGATGATAACGGCCGCCGCCGTGAAAACGAACAAAATGTCGCCGATACCCGAGACGTGCTCCGAATAGAATACGGGATCTCCCGTAAAACCTCTGGACGCCATTGCTTCGTACACGCCGTCGCCGGTTTTCATGGCGTGGATAAGTGTATGGCCGGCGCGGCCCGCGATCCACCCACGCTCCTTCGCGGCGCTCTGCCGGGATATCGTTCGGCTGAGCCGCGCCTCGTATGTTTCGAGCACCTGATCGAGAATGTGAAAAATGTATCTGTAGGTCAATCCGAGAATTAAAACGAAGATCGACGGAACTCTTATCGTTCTGAGGGATTGTAAAAGCTGCGTCCATTTTGTCGTAAGAGTGAGAAGTATTGCCAGAGAAACGGAAGATGCGACTCTGAGAACGAACAGCAAGGACGAGTCAAGTCCCTGAGACGTTATGCTGATGTCGTGACCGGCGAGCGTGAAAAGATGAGCTATGGGTTTTCCGGGTACGAGAATGAGGGCGGGAAGCGCTATGACGGCGGAGAAAATCGGAATGAAGAACCAGACTCTTTTCACGAAGAACGGAATGGGAATCCTCGACATGGCGGCGAGCGCCAGAGTGAGAACGTAAACGAAAAGCAGATGGGCTGGGTGCTTGATGAAGCTCACGGAGACTATCATTGCGAAGAATGTGACCAATTTCATTCTCGGATCAAGCGATTGCAGAAGACCGCCAGAGACAGCGTGATTTTGCGCGAAAACGGTTTCCTTCATGAACGAAGCGATGCCGCGAATCGTTTTTCCGGACGCCCTGTCGAACGCTCTCGATGATTTCACTTTCTCCGTATCCGGGCTCGCCCACCAGTCGGGAGGCGTGAACGGAGCGAGTGATTCGTTTGCTTTTGCTGAATTAAAAGCGGCTGGAGGATTTTGATTCAAGACGATTCCAATTCCTGTTTTGAAGGTTTTCTCGCGGTTATTAATTTGGCGATTGCGAAAACGATCAGACCTGATACGATGATGCCGACGATTCCGGAAATGATATACGCACCCACGGCCCCGTATTTGCCGCTCAACGCGGGTATCGAATAGTCGGGCAGAAGCGCGTTCCAAACGTTTTGAAGTTTCGAGAACCCTTGCGGTATGAAGCCGATTCTCTTTCCGATCTCTTCAGCGGACCATTCGCCCCAAGCGGTTCCGGGGGCGATCATTCCTATAGGTGTTAAAATCGTTATCACCGCTACCGCGGCCCAGAGGATCGCGGACACTGATTTCCTCATCGGGCGCGTGACTTCGCTCGTGAATATCGCCGGCTCGGCTTTGTATAGGTACCCGACTATGAGAGCGGTGACGACCGCTTCGACGAAACCGAAAATAAAGAGATGTTCGACCATCATTGCCGGGATCGCGACCTTCAAAGGATAGGGACTGTATAAAGGCGTTCCATCCGGCCTCGAAGCGATTAGGGGTTGTATTCCGAAGAGGATCGAGGTGGCGAAAGCCGCCGCGTTTAGTGATATGTAGCCGGCTATACCCGCTGCGATGGTTTTTCTTCTTACGGATGAATTCTCGCTGCCGCAAAGGGATTTGTAAAATATCCAAGCAGTGAACGGCATTATGACGGCCATGGTGAAGCAGTTCGCGCCGATGGCTGTGATCCCGCCGTCGCCGAATAGAATCGCCTGCACGACCAGTGCGGTGGAAACGGCGAGTGAAGCCGCCCAAGGGCCGAGCACGATCGCCGCGATCGCCGCGCCCGTGGCGTGCCCGGTCGTTCCGCCGGGAGCGGGGACGTTGAACATCATAATCACGAATGAAAACACCGCTGCCATGGCGATCATGGGTGCTTGACGTGCTTTTAATGTGGCACGAACCTTCTTAGCCGCGACCGCCCAGAAAGGCGTCATGGCTCCATACATGACTATATATGTTTGAGGGCCGAGATATCCGTCAGGAATATGCATTGATTTTTTCCTTATATCTCAATTCTATTTTTAACTGATCTGCAAGGGTAGCACGATAATGATTAACATGCTATCTTTTGTATTATTATAAGTCAATATAAATAGTATTTAAAACCGGGCTCGCCGATAAACCTCCGAATACTATTAAGAGGCGCCAAGGATTAGGATGAAAAGAAAAAAGCCGCCGGCGTGCGGCGGCTTTTCGAAGGTCGTCGGATTAAACCCACATTGGTGAAAAATGCGGATTAATCACGAACCCCACACGATGAGGCCCATTTTGAATGGGTCCTGAAGGCTCGGGTTCGTGGGTAGGATGCGGACGGTATGCCCGTGGCGTCCGCTTGTGGTGCAAGCGAATTTTCCTTTGAAAGTATATGTGCCGTCGGGATTCGTGTCCGTATGTTCGAGTCTGCAGAGTGACGCATTGACTATGGTGTCTTCCGAGCTGAGAGGGCCGTGGAAGCTCTCGACGATAACGTCGGTCGGAGTGAGGCTGGCGAGATTTATGGTGGCGATCACTTCGATTTCGTCGCCGACTTTAAGGCCGTCGTCCTTGCAGGGGCAGGAAATGTTCGTGATCTTGATTTGATTCCATACGGAGCGGACTTTTGTTTTCCATTGTGTGAAGACTCTTGTTTCGTTGCAGTTGTCGGAAGTGAGCTTGTCGTGGCGTACGGCGCAGGGTTCGTAAGCGCGGACGGTGTATTCCTTGACCATTCTGCTTGTTGTGAAAACGGGACTGATTGATTTCATGGATTTCTTCATGCGTCCGATCCAATCCCGGGGCAGGTCGTCCGATCCTCGGTCGTAGAACAGGGGGATGACCTCTTTTTCGAGTATGTCGTAGAGCGAGTCCGCCTCGATGTCGTCCTGATAGTCGAGGTCGTTGTAAACTTCGCCGTGTCCGATCGCCCAACCGGATTCCGGAGTGTATGCCTCGCACCACCATCCGTCGAGGATGCTGATGTTAAGTGCGCCGTTCGGAACGACTTTCATGCCGCTCGTGCCGCTTGCTTCGAGGGGCCTTCGCGGAGTGTTGAGCCAGATATCGACGCCGGCGGCCATGTAGCGGGCGAGGAACATATCGTAATTTTCGAGAAAAACGATCCGTGTTCTCAGTTCCGGGATTCTTGCCTGATGGACGATGTTTCTGATGACTTCCTTGCCGCCGTTGTCTTTTGGATGAGCTTTTCCGGCGTAGATAATCTGTACGGGGCGTTCGCGGTCCGAAAGAAGTTTTATAAGCCGTTCGGGATTGCGGAAAAGAAGGTCTCCGCGTTTGTACGTGGCGAACCTGCGGGCGAAGCCGATTGTGAGGGCTTCGGGGTTGAGGACTTCGGCGGCTTTTTGGACTTCGGAGGCGAGAGCGCCGCGGGCTTTGAGTTGATCGCTGAGACGTCGTCGGGCGAAAGCGACGAGCCGTTCGCGTCTGCGCTCGTGCGTTCGCCAGAGTTCCTCGGATGGAATGACATCGACGCGGGACCAGATTTCCTTGTCGTTGGGGTCCTTCATCCATCTCGGGCCGAGGTAGCGGTTGAGAAGGTCGGTCATTTCCTTGGACACCCATGAACAGGTGTGTATGCCGTTGGTCACGTGCTTTATCGGCACTTCATCCACCGGAACCGCCGGCCATATCTTCCGCCACATGTTCCGGGACACCGACCCGTGAAGTTCACTCACGCCGTTGATGAATGCGGCGTTTTTTATGGCGAGAACTGTCATGCAGAAATCTTCTTTTTTGTCTTCGGCCACTTGGCGACCGAGACCGAGGAAAGCGTCTTCTCCGATCCCGAGAGGCGCTATGTAATTTTTGAAATAGGGCATGAGCACGTCGCACGGGAAAACGTCGTTTCCCGCCGGAACAGGCGTGTGGGTGGTGAAGACGTTGCTGGCCCGCACCACGGAATGCGCCTCCCAGAAGTCGAGCCCTTTGAGGGCGATGTAGCGGCGTATGCGTTCGAGAGTAAGGAAGGCGGAATGGCCTTCGTTCATGTGGTACACGTTGGGTTCGATCCCGGCGGCGACCAGAGCGCGTATGCCTCCGATTCCCAGTAGAATTTCCTGTTTGATTCTCATCTCGACGTCTCCGCCGTAGAGCGAAGCCGTTATCAGGCAATCGTCGGCCCTGTTGACTTCGGGAAGGTTCGTGTCGAGGAGAAGGAGCGTAACGCGACCGATCTGAGCGGTCCATATCTGAGCGGTGACCGTGCCGGTCGGATATTCGACCTGAATTCTGAGCGGTTTTCCGTCCGGGCCGGGCATCGGTTTGACGGGCATCGTGTAGAAATCGTTATCTATGTATCTTTCCTGCTGCCATCCGTCCGCATTGAGGTATTGCGTGAAATATCCTTCCTGATAGAGGAGCCCGACGCCGGTGAGGGGGAGTCCGAGGTCGCTTGCGGCTTTCAGATGGTCGCCGGCGAGAATCCCCAATCCGCCGGAGTAGATCGGCATGCATTCGTTAAGCCCGAACTCCATCGAAAAGTACGCCACTTCCAAGGGATATTTCGGTTTCTGGTCCGTATTGTACCAAGTTTTGGGTTCGCCGAGATATTCGACGAGGCTTTCATATACCCTATCGAGTTGGGCTATTATAGCTTCGTCGTTCGAGGATTCGAACAGGCGTTCTTGCCTTATCTGACCGAGCATTCTGACGGGGTTGCTGTACATGTTGTCCCAGAGGTCTCGATCGATCCTTCTGAAAAGATCCGATGCATCGTGATCCCATGTCCAGTGAAGATTATACGCAAGGTCTATGAGGGGCTGAAGTTTTTCCGGCAGTGACGGCTCGACGTTAAAAATATGCGCTGGTTTCATGCATATTCTCCTTTATGCAAGACGTTTCATTCTTTAAAACATGGGTTTCAGAATAACATAGTTCAGCGAAAATCACAATTTAGCCCGAATGGTTGTGAGACCGGAATCAGTGGAATATGGCTGTGAAAATAAAATGATATCTATATAATATTCAAAAAATGATGATGGAGCGTATCGGGAATGGCGGTGCTTGAAATAGTAAAAGAAGGGCATCCGGTGCTGAAGAAATCGGCGAAGAGCATAAGGAAGATGACGGATGATATCAGATGCCTCGCCGAGGATATGGTTGAGACGCTGATATCCGCGAGCGGCGCGGGTCTTGCGGCGAATCAGGTGGCGCGGCCGATAAGGATGATCGCGGTCATGCACGCGCATGACGATATAAGGATTTACGTGAACCCGAGAATAACAAAATGGTCTGATGACGAAGAATTTTCGGATGAGGGGTGCTTAAGTTTTCCGTTATTGTACGGCGCGGTAGCCAGAAGGTGCGGCGTGGTGGTGCAGGCTCAGGACATAAACATGAAAAAGTGCAAGATAGACGCGCAAGGTTTTCTCGCGAGAATCTTTCAGCATGAGATAGACCATTTGAACGGAATAACGTTCACGGAGAGAGCTGAGGAAGGTTCCCTGAGAAGATACACTATCGAGGAACTCCAAAAGATAAACGAATCGGATGAAGATGAGTCCGGAGATGTTGAAGGCGAAGTGAAGGCGGAGGAAACGCCCGAGCAGGCTTCGGAAGAAACGGAAAAATAAGAGCCGGTTGTTGTTGAAAAGGCGTCTGCACGATGAGCGAAGATGCCATTGAGAATCGTTTGATATATCTTGGGGAAGTCGCGTAAGAGATCGTGGTTTAATACATATTTGCTCTGTCGAAGGGGGCTGCAACCGGGGGGGATTCATACTTATGTCCGATGGAGATGGTAGGAAGTTCGTAAGATCCGTTCGAATGAAAATTGAAGAGATAGTTCCCGGAATGGTGTTGGCCGAGGAAGTGAAGAACGAATCAGGCGGCATAATTCTCGCGGCGGACTGTTTCATTACGAGGGAACATATATACAGGCTCAGTTGCTGCGGAGTCACAAATGTTTACATTCAAACGGCGGAAACCCACAAGGAGTTCAACGTGCTGAGAGGGAAGTCCGCGATAATTGTGGACGATTCGGATTCATTTAGACACATTTTTGCCCGGATGTTGTACGAAATGGGGATGTTCATACCGGAGGAAGCGGCGACTTCCGAGGAGGGGTTGCGTTTTGCATTGAGAGACAAGCCCGATCTCTATGTGACGGAAATCAACTTGCCGGGTATGAACGGCATCGAGGCGATTTCGAAGCTGAAGAGGAAACTGCCGGGCACGAAATTCGTGGCGGTGACCGAAAGCACGGAGAAACAGGCAATCGTAGCTTCTCTCAAGGCCGGCGCTCAGGATTATTTAGTGAAACCGGTGAATTGGGAATCGCTCAAACCGAGGCTATTGAAGATTTTCGGCGGTGATGAGCAAGTGCATCCGGAAAGCGCCCCGGATTCCGGGAATTTGCATTAGCCCGCATCGGTGAAAATCCGGGCTTGCCGGATTCGAGGCGGGATCAGTTTCTTTCCCTTGAAGAAAAACCTTTTGCTTTTAGAGCCGCGATCGCCGGATCTATGTCGGACGCTTTTTCGAGTATGATGCTTAGAGTCCCGCCGCGCAATTCCCTTATGTGCTGAACGTTGATATTTCGGATGTTGATCGACGCCTCGCCGAGCGCGCCCGTGATTTCTCCTATCACGCCCGGTCTGTCGGCGACGTCAACGATTATCTCGTTTTCCGGTTCGAGGATTCCGCGGCCGCGGGCCGGTATTTCGTTCCTGAACGCGCGCGCACGCTCCAATATGGTTTCGAGCGAAGCCGCGTCGCCCGAAGCGACCGCTTTCGCAAGCTCATCCAGCGCGCTCGCGTAACTTTTTATCACGTTTCCTATGAATG
>JAKLIR010000510.1 GCA_022709505.1 bacterium
ATGTGGCAGTGCACACCTGTGAAGTCGAGATTCTTCTTCTTCAGAATTTTCCCGATCAGAGTTTCGGCGACACCGCCCTGAATCGGCACTCCGAACTTGGTGTCGAGCTTGCCGACCTTCACCATCTCGTGAACGTGCGCTTCGATTCCGGGCGTCACCCTGAGCATCACGGCGGCGCGCTTTTTCAACGATGCGGCCGTTCTATTTATCATCTCGGCTTCGAATTCCGAATCGATTACAATCCGCCCCACTCCCCACTTAAGAGCGGTTTTTATTTCCTCTTCCTTTTTGAAATTCCCATGATAAAAAACCTTAGAGAATTTCGCGCCCGCGAGCTTCGCGCCATACATCTCCCCGATGCTCGCAACATCGAGACCGAGGCCTTCTTCCAACGCAACCTTCATGGCGGCAATCATAGGATTTGCCTTGCACGCATATACGACAAGCGAATTCTTATAAATTTCTCCGAATCCCATACTGTACGCCCTACACGCTTCCCGCATGGTGTCTGCGTCGAAAACGTACAGCGGCGTACCGAAACGCTTAGCGAGTTCGACGGTATCCGCACCGCCGAAATACAATCTTCCTTTCTTTATTTCAACTCCGGGATACTCGACTGGCCTGATACTCACTTTTCTTTGCTCCTCTCGACATTTTCTTCTATCACTACGATCGTTCCTCCGAGTATATCGTGAAACCCTCTTTTATATTTGCCAACAAAAGTTATGACAAGTCCGAGAGATAATATCGTGAAAATAAGAACCGAGCCGACAGCTATTGAATAAATATATATCGGCGGCATCTTTTCGCTCGTCAAGGCGATTAACTTCAATAATTCCTTGCCCAAAACAAACCCGATATATGACCATATCGATGCAGCGAGAGTTCCTATCCATCTCCAGAATATCGCACCGAACGCGGGCTTCTTGTTCGTGCCGTAGCGAACTACCTTCAATCCGAATATCATCTTTCCCGGAGTCGCCGAAAACCTGTACAAAAAAAGCAAATAATATATCGAACCCACCATGAAAATCGCCAGATAGAGACTTATTTTGAAACCAAGCCCCCCGACGTCCTTATACTTGTAGAACGTTATCAGGCGGAATATCCATGCAAATGGTAACGACAGCATTACGATCAAAGCGACATCCGCGGTATTAGCCAGTATCCTCGCCAATTCTTTCGGAAGTCTGATCACTTGAGGAATTTTACGAGGTATTTTCCCTCTCAGTTTTTTCCCGATGTTCCCGAGTTTCGTTTCTTTTCGAACCTTCTTTTCATGCTCCTCGGGTTCTGCATCAACCGCTTGGGTTTTTACCTGTTGCGTACCGCTTATAACATCCGAACAATTCGAACAGTACGGACGCCCGTTCAGCTTTACAACGCATTCCTCGCATAAAGGCGTTCCGCACTTCACGCAGAACGAACCAGCATCACGATCCTGATGTATGGCGCACTTTCTTCCCAAGCTATTTCACTTCCCGGTTTATTGGAATTTCAATTCTTACATTTCCCGTGAAAGTCGCACTTTTAAAATCCTTCCCTACCTCAACACTCTCAGAATTAATGACCGAATCACCGGCTCTGATTGCAACATTTCTCACGATCACGGTTTTTCGCACATCGTTCCAATCCATCTCCTTTGCCTTCAGCGTGAATCCTTCCGGAATGATCTTTCCAACAACATCTCCGCTTATTTTCAACTTCTTCTCTTTCGAATCGAAAAAAGTCAACGGTGCGTTGAATTCGAGACCTCTGTCGTTTTCACCGACGAATATCCCGGACGTATTCTTAAAATACGTTTTCCCGGTCTCCGCCTTCGAATCAACGTAATCGGATTTCAACGTCCATTTCACAATTCCATCCACAAGATGCGAGATTTCCGTCCCCGACGCCTTAAACCTCAATTCAGGCGCGCCGTTCTTTTCGTCACTTTTTTTCGCACTTGCTCCATTTTTCGTTCCCGTCTTTTCGATTTCGTCGTGTTTCGGTCTGAAAATCATCGTATATGTTAATACCGTCAAAGCAATGACAGCGAGCGGAAGAACTATTTTATATAGAAACTTGCCCATAATTCCTTCCCGGCGAAATCAAATATATTCAATCATTCACTATAGGAACAATACATTTCTCAATTAATGAATAATCAATCTGATTTTATTGGATGTGATTTAATGAGTCAAACCGCGGCGGAATTTACGTCTGATTTCGAAAGCATCGATCAAGCCGGAAAACAAAATTCCGAAATTCAATTTCGATTCCCCTTTTTCTCTTTCCTTGAATAAGAAAGGTATCTCCTTGACCGAGGAATTATTGACGAGAAGCGCGAAAAGCACTTCTTGAACGATCGACGGCCCCGCCGCCTCTATCAGCTCCCAATGCAATTTCTCCAGCGCTGTTCGCCTGAACCCTCTGTAGCCCGTCGTCCAATCACGTACTTTCCATCCGAGCAGCATCCTTAGATACAAATTGGCTGCTTT
>JAKLIR010000511.1 GCA_022709505.1 bacterium
GAAGCTTCACCCTGAAATGCAGATGTCGTCCGTGGATTCAGAGCCGATGCTTGAAATGCTGAAAATATGGAAAGAGAAATCCGGTGGAATGCCGGTTCTCGCGCACAGCGGGTTCAACGGTTTCGAGCCGAAAAAGGCAAAGGAGCACGCGGCGATAGAACATTACTGGGCGTTCGCGGAAGTGCTCGAGGATTCGCCGTGCATTCTCGGACATGCGGCGATGAACCAGTTCCGAACCGCTGTCGAAATTGCGAAGAAACATCCGAATGTGATGCTTGAAGTGAGCGGGCAGCCGCCGGCGCATCTGAATGAGATGCTCGACAGTCTCGGTCCGGACAGGCTTCTTTTCGGTTCCGACTGGCCGGTGTATCCGCAGGCGATCCCCATAGCGAAGGTGCTGATCGGAACGGAGGGCAATCCGGAAGCGAGGATTAAAATACTCCGAGACAATGCAAGGCGGATTCTTGGAATTAAAAAATAGAATATTAGAGAGGTTTTGAGCATTATAAGGACCATTCTTTGTGAACAATTAGAAAGAGAGGAATTAACCGATGTCGATACCGAAGACCGGAATGAGCAAGCAGGAAATACTCGATACCCTTGAGCAATACAAGAAAGACGACGTCAAATGGAGGAGCGGGAAAGTGTTCGCCTACACGTTCAGTGCAGGTGAGGATGTTGACGATCTGATAAAAGAAGCATATATGAAATATTTATCGGAAAACGCTCTCGATCCGACATCTTTTCCGAGTCTCGCGAGGCTTGAGAGGGAAGTTGTAAGATTCGTCATCGATTTGCTGAGAGGCGATGATAATGCTGTCGGTAATTTCACATCGGGTGGTACTGAAAGCATAATGCTTGCCGTGAAGACCGCGCGTGACAAAGCGGCCGCGGATAAGCCTCATATCAAAAATCCGGAAATGGTTTTCCCGAGAACCGCACATAGTGCATTCCACAAGGCTGCTCAATATTTCGGCATTAAGCCTGTCATGTCCGAGTTCAACAGTGATACGTTCATGGCGGATGTCGATTCGATGCGGAACGCTATAAATGAAAACACGATATTGTTGGCGGCCTCCGCGCCGAGCTATGCGCAAGGCGTTGTGGACCCCATCCGCGAAATAGGGAAACTCGCGTTGGAAAAAGGACTGCTGTTTCACGTTGACGGTTGCATGGGCGGGATCATGCTTTCGTTCCTCAGACAGATGGAAGGATTTGATATTCCGGATTTTGATTTCTCCGTACCCGGTGTTACTTCAATATCAGCGGACATGCACAAATTCGGATACGCGGCGAAAGGCGCTTCAGTTATATCCTATAGGAATAAGGACATTCGCAAACATCAGATATTCGCCACGACCGCATCCACGTCATACGCAATGTTCAACGCGACGATGCTCAGCAGTAAGTCCGGAGGCCCGATGGCGGGCGCTTGGGCCGTAATCCACTATCTCGGAATGGATGGGTACAAACGGATCATCGGAGAAGTGATGGCGGCTGTGAAAAAAATTAAAGACGGCATAAACTCGATAGAGGGTTTCCGGATTCTCGGTGAACCTAAAATGAGCATATTTTCCTTCGCGTCCGACAGTGTGAACGTTTTTCAGCTCGCGGATTATATGGCTAAAAGAGGTTGGTATCTCCAACCTCAGTTCTCGACTGAAAAGACTCCCCACAACCTTCACATAACTCTTATGTACGATCACGTGCGGAATGTGGATGAGTTGCTGAAGGATTTGAGAGAGTGCGTCGAGGAACTCAAGGCCGCGAAAATGAAGATTGACATCAACACCGTTCGAGAACAGGTGAAAAACATGCTCGAAAGTTTCGGTGATGACGCGGTGAAACAGTTGTCGGCGATGGCTGGAATGAACGACAGCGGAAGCGCCCCGGAGGAACTGGCGCTCATAAGTTGCATTCTCGACGCACTTCCGAGGAACGTTTCGAAGGAGCTGCTTATCGAATTCGTTAATAATTTGTTCATTTGATATGTAAGATGAGCCGGGTGATTGAAATTAGTATTTACAAAGGCGATAGGGGAGAGAAATGCTTACGAATGGCGGGATGATAAGACAACTGTTTTTAGCGGTCACAGCGGTAATGTTCGTAGCGACTGCTGCGTCAGCCTCCCGGCTGGAACCAACATATAAAGATGTGGCCTACGGAAGCAAGGAAAGAGATGTGCTCGATTTCTGGAAAGCCGATTCGAAGAAGCCGACACCTCTCGTGATATTCATTCACGGCGGGGGTTTTTATGAAGGCGATAAGACGGCCGCGAGCACGGAGGATATCAAGAAATGCCTCGGAAACGGCGTGTCGTTCGCGTCCATAAGATATCCGTTTTACAAGGATGCGCCGCTTATTGAAATAATTAGAGACAACATAGCGCGCTCTCTACAGTTTCTCAGGTATAAATCTTCGGAATGGAACATAGACAAGACTCGCATAGCAGTTTACGG
>JAKLIR010000512.1 GCA_022709505.1 bacterium
TACCTATCAATTCGCTTACGGGAACTACCTTGTCCGGGCTGTGCGGCTGCGCCGTGAGAGGCTCCACTTCGGAAAGGTTGACTACGATTTCCTCGTCGTACTCCGCGCCCGGATCCGCTTCGAGAGCCTTCCATTGCGAAACACGGCCTTGCGATTTCATGAACTCACGCGTCGTTTCGTCACTCGGGAAAACCGAGGTCGTGCAGCCGAGTTCCGCGCCCATGTTGGTAATGGTGGCGCGCTCCGGGACTGAAAGAGAAGCCACGCCCGGGCCCGCATATTCGAGAATTCTTCCGACGCCTCCCTTCACCGTGAGCCGGCGGAGGATTTCGAGGATAACGTCCTTTGCGGACACCCAAGGACGAAGCCTTCCTTTGAGCGTTACGCGCAACACCTTGGGCATTGCAAGATGAAACGGGCCGCCCGCCATCGCTACCGCGACATCGAGGCCCCCGGCGCCTATCGCTATCATCCCGATCCCGCCCCCCGTCGGCGTGTGGCTGTCCGATCCAAGCAGCGTTTTCCCGGGTGCGCCGAACATCTCGAGATGCACTTGATGGCATATCCCGTTTCCGGGCGGAGAAAATTTTATTCCGTATTTCGAGGCGATCGTGCGAAGAAATCTATGGTCGTCCGCATTCTGGAATCCGGTTTGAAGCGTGTTGTGATCGACGTAACTTACCGAAAGCTCGGTTCTCACTTTCGGCACGCCCATCGCCTCGAACTGGAGATAGGCCATTGTGCCTGTGGCGTCCTGCGTGAGCGTTTGGTCGATGCGTATCGCGATTTCCTCTCCAACCTCCGGGCTGCCGGACACGAGATGGCCGTTTATAAGTTTCCGAACAAGATTGAGTTTTTTTGTCATACGCTGGGGATTAGTGGCGCCGCTTCTTCGGGCCGTAGCCGTATCTCGCGCGCAACTCGTCTTCCTTTCTCTTGTTGTCGCGGTCTATTTTAAAAATGACTGTTACAAGGTTTTCCCTGAACTTCTCGGTCACATTCGAGAAGAAAACGCCCGATCTTATGGGGAAGTCCTCGGTGCCGTTCTTGCGTAAGGAATGGCGGACGATCCCCTTAACGTCCTTCATCTGGAATTTTCCGTCGTCGATTATGAAATCGAGAAGGATTTCCTCGTTCTTGTTGAAAGGCTCCCTCGAAAGGAGCGCGCATCCGCCCGCGCTCACATCCGCAACAATTCCATCCTCCTCGATCCTCGCGCCTTCCTTGTCCGTCCGGATTATCTTCGTCGGCTCGTTCACTTCGACCCGCACGAAATTGCGTTTGACCTTGGTGAATGATTTTTCTCCGGAGGCTGTTTGAGCTCCCATTGCGGGTTTTGCCGCTTCGGCTTTTTTTCTCTCGGCGACTCTTCGCTTCAGCGCCGGATCGATGTAAACGCAAACCTCCGGGACGCCGATGCGCGAGAGCTGGCGTATCTTGTCATCAGTGAGTATCTGCCCTTTGTCGGAATAGACGATTTCGTTGAAGACGAGAGTACGGGCGACTTTCATTCCGCCGCACACATCGTTTATGTTAAGGACTTCGGCGCCTTTAGGGATGGCTTCGACAAAAGGTTCCGGCGCCATTTCCTGCTGAATCGCGGCCGCGACCGATGCGGCGCTTATTTCGGCCGGCTGTGCGGCGCCCGGTTGTCCCTGAGCATCCCCGGCGGGGGCGTCCGGCGCCATGCAAGTCATGAGATCGGGATGGAGCCAG
The DNA here is from genome assembly GCA_022709505.1 of bacterium. Classification (GTDB taxonomy): domain Bacteria; phylum UBP15; class UBA6099; order UBA6099; family UBA6099; genus JAKLIR01. Next base: position 1,717 of record JAKLIR010000512.1, read on the forward strand.
AGTGTGTTCGAAGCTTTATCGTATATCCTTTGATAGTCCGGAGGCTTGAGCAGTATGTCTATAACGCATGCTCTTTTGGCGGCGATAAGTTTTTCCTTGGTCGGGGCGCCGGTCAGGGCGATTATCGGGACCTGATCGTCGAAATCCCTGATGTTCGATAGAGTGTCAACTCCATCGCCGTCCGGCAACTCAAGTCCGAGAATGATCAAATTCGGACTTTCCATTGCGAGTTGGACTATCGATTCGCCCGCTTGATCAACAAATACGAAACGGCAGGGTTTATCTGAAAATACTTCCTGAAGCTTCTGCTGGACCTGCTCTTCCGCATCTATGACCATGATTGTTTTTTCGTCCATGGCCTTATGCTGCTCTCCGTGTCATAAATACCCGAACAGGGCTCTAATTTAACCCGGATTCGCAATAGCTCGCCGAATCCGATTTAACTAAAAATGATAATATATCAGGCCTCGTATTACAAGTTTCAACGCGCCTAACCGGATTGATTATCAGGCGTGACTTTCGTCACTTCGCGACAACCTCACCGGTGGGCTCGCTCGTCATTTCCACACACCGGGTATCGCTGTTTTGCAAAATCGGCACCTGCCGCCGGAAAGGTTGTTATTCACTATGGTGTAACCGTACCTTTCTATGACTGTTTTCGAACATTTCGGGCAATATGTGCTCTCGGCGGGACTGCCGGGCACATTGCCGATATAAACGAAGTGAAGCCCTT
>JAKLIR010000513.1 GCA_022709505.1 bacterium
TGAGACGAAAGCGCATTTAAGCGTCGCGGGCGAGGATGCGATATTGATGGAAGACGCGGCCGGGCTTGACATCGCCGGCATAGGCGAGGCGTCCGTAACGCTTGTGGCTCAGACATCTTTCGACGGCGGTGAGTACGATAAAATCGGCCGGGAATTGAAAAAGAGGGCGGGCGACACTAAAGTAGAAAATACGTTATGCCCGTGGATGTCGAAGGCGCGGGAAGCGGCGGCGGAGATAGCCGCGAGGACGCGACTTATGGTCGTCATCGGAGGCAGGGAAAGCGCGAATACCGCCATGCTTGCGGCGAGGTGCCGCGCGGCGGGTGCTGAAGTATTTTTCGTCGAGGCCGCGGATGAAATTGACGCGGGTTTGTTTAAAGATGCTGAAGAGATAGGCGTAACGGCGGGGGCATCCACGCCGAATGAGGAAATCGCGAGAGCCTTGGAGCGTTTACGTTAATCGGAACGGCGCGCCTTACGCCGAAAAAGGAGACTTTTAAATGAAAGCATTGGTGACGGGAGGAGCGGGTTTCATTGGTTCCAACTTCGTGGACCTGCTTGTGGAGAACGGTCTGGACGTGGTGGTGATCGACGATCTTTCGAGCGGAAAAAAAGAGAATCTTAATAAAAAAGCGAAATTTTACGAAATGAACATAACCTCGCCCGGAGTGCGCGATATGTTCAAGGCTGAGAAGCCCGAAATTGTTTTTCACTTTGCAGCGCAGATCAGCGTTTCATTGTCCGTGCGTGAACCGCTGCTCGATGCGGATGTTAATCTGATCGGCTCGATCAATCTGTTGCAATCGTGCGTGGATTTCGGAGCGAAGAAGTTCGTGTTCTCGTCGTCCGGCGGGACGGTTTACGGAGAAGTGCCGGGTGCGGCCGCCACGGAAGAAAATCCTTTCAATCCGGTATCTCCTTATGGAATAAGCAAAATGGCGCTCGAATACTATCTGAAATTTTTCAACAGCCAGCACGGACTGAATTTCACATCGTTGAGATACGGGAACGTCTTCGGACCGAGGCAGGACCCGCACGGCGAGGCCGGCGTGGTTGCTATCTTCGCGAAGGCGATGTTCGAAGGCAAGACGCCGACGATAAACGGCGATGGGAAATACGAGAGGGATTATGTTTATGTTAAAGATGTCGCGCGCGCGAATTACGCCTGTATCGAGCGCGGGCATAACGGAGCGTTCAACATCGGGACTGGAAAGACTTCGGACGTAAACGATGTATATGAGGCTCTAAGGGAAGAGATAGGATACCCGCACCCGGCGAACTACGGTCCGGCGAGGGCGGGCGACCTCCGGCGGAGCGTGCTCGACATCACCCGCGCCAAGAACGAACTCGGCTGGGCGCCACTCGAAACGCTAAAGTCGGGAATAAAACCCACGGTTGAGTTTTTCAGAAAACAACTCGGAAAATAGTTGCTATTTTTCGCCGATGCGAACAGGTTCAGAGTAGTTCCGCGGCGAGCTCGGCGAGAGCGGACCGTTCGCCTTTTACAAGGGTTACGTGACCGGAAACGGTGCTTTCCCTGAATCTTTCCACAACGTAATTCAAACCGTTGCTGTTCATATCGAGGTAAGGGTGATCGATCTGGTAAGGGTCGCCCGTAAGAACCACTTTGGTGTTCTTTCCAGCGCGAGTTATGATCGTTTTAACTTCATGAGCCGAGAGATTCTGAGCTTCGTCGATAATCATGTACTGGTTTGGAAGGCTTCTCCCTCTAATATAAGTGAGAGGCTCGACCTGAATCACATTCGTGCTTTCGATAAGCTCGCGGATGTTTCTCTTCGTCCTCTTTTTATCCGGGGATGATAGAGAGAATATCATGTCGAGATTATCGAAGAGAGGGGTCATCCACGGGTCCATTTTTTCCTGTATGTCGCCGGGGAGGAAGCCTATGTCCTTGCCGAGCGGAACGATGGGCCGGGAGACGAGGAGTCGCTCGAAAGCCTGCTCCTCGAGCACTTGCTTGCAACCCGCGGCGAGAGCGAGCAGTGTTTTTCCGGTCCCGGCTCTTCCGTTCAGCGTCACGATGCTGATCTTGTCGTCGAGAAGAAGCTCTATGGCGAAAAGCTGCTCGGGATTGAGGGGCTTTATCCCGGAGACGGAAACGTCCATCGCGTATTTGAAAGGAACGATCATGCCGGTCTCGGCATTCATTTTGCCATAAGTAAGCTTGGCGTCGCCGGGAAGAGTCAAAATTGCTATTTCGTTCGGAGAAAGAGCGACCTCCGGTTTGAATGAACCGCTGTTGAACTCCGCGAGTTGTTTTTCGCTCACCTCGATATTGCGGTATCCTTTATATAGTTCGTCTATTTCGATTTTGCCGACTTCGAAATCCGTCGATTTAAGGCCGATCGCATCCGCTTTGAGGCGCATGTTTATGTCCATCGTAACAAAGACGCATTCGCGATTCGGATTTTTT
>JAKLIR010000514.1 GCA_022709505.1 bacterium
CCGAACAGAATTACACCAAACCCGCCGCCTACCAATATCTCTTATCCTTCTTTCCGAACGTGCCTCCGTACGAGGTCAGAATGCTTCTCAACTGTCACGAAGTGACGTTCAACCCCGGCGCGATCCTCGTCCGGAAAGGGGAGGTCAACAACGAAATATATTTTCTCCTCTCCGGAATAATGGAATTCATCGTGAGCGACCTCGAGATCGTTAACAGGATGACGGCGGGATCGATGGCGGGAGAGCTTTCCGGCCTTCTCAATTCCGCGGCGCGAGGCACATACAGAGCCGTGAGCAGGGTGAAAGCGCTGCGTATTCCTTGCGGCATGTACATTGAATTTCTCAAACGCAACGGCCTTTATGACGATCTCAAGAAAGATATAAACAGGCGCCGGTTCCTTCAGAGCACATGGCTTTTCGGCGAGCTTTTGTCGTGTCCCCTGAAAAGCCGCCTGACTAAATTCATGGACTACGTGACCGTCCCCGCGGGCGAAGCGCCTCCGGACGGCGACAATCCGCGTCTCTTCATAGTCGAAAACGGCGCTCTGGAAGTCCTGCACGCGGGCCGCAAGGTCGAAACCATCGGGCCCAGCGGTTTCTTCGGCGAGGAGAAAATCGTCAAAAACGGTCCTATTGCTTTACAAGCCCGCGCATTGGAAGAAACACGCGGCTACACCATACCCGCCGACGCTCTTTCGGAAATCCCCATCGTACAATGGAAGCTGCTCGAAACACTCGAACGGCGGCTTAAAGAGTGAAAACAGTTCGCGGCGATTGAAAGGCTTATCTATGTTAGGTGGCAGAAAACTCACACCGGAAGAAATAGCCGATCTGCGCTCGATCTACGGCGATCAGGTTGACTACTCTAAAATCCGGGTTCACGACAACCATTGGACTGCCGTCATCCCCGGCGTCGGCGCGTTCGTCATCGGAAACAACATCCAACTCGCCGGCAAATACGTCGGTGACAGGAAAATACTGATCCACGAAACGGCGCACGTGTGGCAATTCCAGCGCGACTGGGGTTGGAACTATTTTTTCACCGCCGCGGGAGAACACATTCGGCGCAAACTGTTCGGAGGGCCGGACCCCTACGATTACACACCGGCCGAAGGCGTGCTCCCGTGGTCCCGCTGGGGCGTCGAGCAGCAGGCGCAATGGATCATGGATAACGAGCGTCTCCCGGAGCCGGGCGCCGTGAAAAAATAAACCCGAACCCCTCTTTGAAATTAAGCGCACCATTGACGAATCCGGATTCAATTTTGAATAAGGTCTTCCTTCCGGCGCGCCCGGCTGTGATAATATCTGCTTGAGCCGGAACGCTTTAGGTCGTTGCGCACGAGCAAAGACCGGAACGGGAACCTGAAAACGTGCTGAAGGGCTGACATGGGCGAATCGCATCTACTGACATTCGGCTTCCTCTTTTTAGCGGTAATATTCCTGATCGCCAACGCGGAAGAGACCGTGACGGGGTTCGGCGGAACGATCATCACGGTCACGCTCGCCGTGCACTTCTTCAAAATCGATTACATTCTCGCCGTGATCATTCCCACAAGCCTGCTGCTCAGCGCATACATCGTCGTGCGGCACTACGACGCCATCGACATCCGGGAGCTTTTATTCGGAATCCTACCTCCGGCGGCAGTGGGGCTCGGCGCGGGAATGGCGGTTTTCAACCTCGTCAAAGGGCCCGGCGTCAAGATCGCGTACGGCGTTTTCGTCATAGGCTTTTCAGTCGTCGAGCTCTTCAAAGTGCTGCGAGCGCGAGGTGTCGAGGGGAGCGCCGCCCCGGCCGGAATAGGCCGCGTGAAAGGCGTCCTGTGGCTCCTCGCCGGAGGCGTGATTCAGGGTATTTACGCCTCGGGCGGCCCGATGGTGGTCTATTACACAAGCCGCAAAATCAGCGACAAACGCGTCTTCCGCAGCACCCTTTCCGCCCTCTGGCTGGCGCTCAACTTCGCCCTGATCGTCAACTACGCCTTCACGGGCAGATTCACGGTGAAAACACTCGTCGAAAGCGCCGCGCTGATCCCCTCCCTCGTCATCGGAATAATCCTCGGCGAATTCCTGCACGCGCGTATTCCCGACCGCGCGTTCAGAATACTCGTCTTCGCACTCCTCATCATCGCCGGCGGCTCGCTTCTGTTCTGACGACGGAAGCTGTATCGCCGCTCCAGCAGTCTATAATACATTGCGTTTAAGCTGCCGCGCCGTGTCTCGGCCCGGTGGGTCTCGGCCCGGTGGGTCTCGGCCCGGTGGGTCTCGGCCCGGTGGGTCTCCGCACCCGGCCGCTCAAGGGGGCGCTTTTTCAAAAGCGCCCCCTTGAGAATCCCCCGCAAAATTTCCACTTTCGCAATGCCGCATAAACAACGCGGCATTGCTTGTTTAATTTATCACAACATATTCTCGTCATTCCGGTCTGAG
>JAKLIR010000515.1 GCA_022709505.1 bacterium
GGCCGGCGCGCTCGCCTACACGCTGCAACTCTATTTCGATTTTTCGGGCTACTCCGAAATGGCGGTCGCGCTCGGGCTGATGCTAAACATCCGGCTCCCGATCAATTTCGATTCTCCATATAAGTCGAGATCTATCATAGAGTTCTGGCGGCGCTGGCACATGACGTTGTCCGATTTTCTGAAACGATATCTGTACATACCGCTCGGGGGAAACAGGCGGGGGGAAACCGCGAGGATGAGGAATCTGATGATAACGATGCTCCTCGGCGGGCTTTGGCACGGGGCGGGATGGACGTATGTAGTTTGGGGCGGGCTTCACGGCTTATATCTCGTTTTGAACAATCTGAAGAGGCGGTTCGGGATTCGCACGCCGGGGGCGGTTTCGTGGGCGGTGACGTTTCTCTGCGTGGTCGCGGGCTGGGTGATATTCAGGGCCGCGAATTTGCGGGACGCGGCATCGATCCTCGCGGCGATGTCCGGGCTGCATGGAGTGGTTATTCCGGAGAATCTCGCCAAAGCGGTCCCGGCCGCGGCCTCGATCGGATTAAAATCCGGATTCGTTTTCATAGACAAGAAAAGCTTTTTGCTCGTCGCCGCGCTGTTGCCTTGCGCTTTGTTTCTGCCGAATCCTCACAAGATAATGGAGCGATTCAAACCTACGTTTTTATGGGGCGCGGTCACGGCCGCCGTTCTGTTCGCGTGTCTAATCAGCCTCGGCGGCGCGACTGAGTTTCTTTACTTTCAATTTTGATTCACGGGGGGCGTTCGAACCGGAATGGGCAACGATGCGGATTACAGGAAGTTTCTGATAGCGTTCGCGGCGGTTCTCGCTACGCTCGCCGCAGTTGTCGGCGTTTTTAACTATGTCGTCGATCCATACAATCTGAACGGGCGCTTTGATCTGGGGCTCGACAAGGCCCGAATATCATACGGAGCGAATCATCTTCTGTATAAAATCGCGGAGTTCGACAGGAAACCCCGGCCGAACATAATACTCGGCGATTCGAGGATGAACTACCTTAAAACGGAGAAAGTCGAAGCCGCCGCCCGGGCGCCTTATTCAAATCTCGCTTACGGCGGCGGAATGATAAAAGAGGCTATAGACACATACTGGTTCGCATCGCGACGCACTCACTTGAAGAACGCTGTTTTCGGCGTCAACATGACTTTCTACAGGGAGAATCTGAAGAGCGAGAAAAACCATGTCGGGGAAGCTGAGAGCTTTCTCAAGTTCAAGATCAACTATTACCTTTCTTCGCTCATCACGAAAGTGTCGGTTTACAATATCGTTTACAAGTTGACCGGACGCTACATCGGGCCGGTCGTGGCGATCCCTCGCGATCGGGAAAAGCTCTGGGCGCTACAACTTGGAAACTACACGAAAGGTTTTTATTCCGGCTACAGATACCCTCATGCCTTGCGGGCGCGGCTCGAGGAAATGGCGCGGGACTGTGAACGCCGGGGGACGCGGTTGATATTAGTGATCCCGCCGACGCACGTTGATCTCCAGCGTAAAATAACCGAATATCACCTCGAACGCGAGTACGCGATGTATAAAAGGGACCTCGCGAGGATCGCGCCCGTGATCGACTTCGATTATCCCAACGAATGGACGAGGAATAAAAAACTATTCGAAGATCCCTATCATTGCAACGAATCCATACGCGAAAAAATGATAAAGGAAGTTTGGACGGGAAACTTGAGGGTGGGAAGACTACTCGGCGGCGGGAAATAAAAAAGCTTTCTCTCGATTCCTGAAAATTTACGTTTTACGAGAACCGGTGAGACCGCCCGTCGTCAGGGACGGATTCCGAGCGCTTCGAGCATCGGCTCGACGATTTTTTCCGGGGTAAGATTGTTTTTGAACAGCTCGTATCCTGTGCTCGCGATGTGATGCCTGAGTTCGGGGTCGCGTTTTAATTCGAGTATCGACTCGGCGAGGGATTCCGGGTCTCCCGCCCGGCACAGCAATACGTTCTCGCGGTCGGTTAGGACTTCCCTTATCGCGGGGGTGTCGGCCGTCAATAGCGCGCGCCCGCAAGCGAGAGCCTGATACGCCTTGTTCGGAATAACGCGCGCCGCCTTTTCCGTCGTTCCGAATATTCCGAGACACACGTGGCAGGCCGCTATGTGTTTCGCTATACCCGAGAAAGTCGTCGCGGGTGAGAAACGAACATTCCGAGCGCCGAGTTCGCAAGAGAGTTTCACTGCTTCGTCGTGAGTGTCGCCTTCACCCACGAGGATGAATTCGATGTCCGCCTCGTTTTCCAATATTTTCGCGGCTTTGATGATCACATCAGCACCGTGAAGAGGGAGGAACGAGCCGAAGAATAGAACCTTGAAGCCGGCCGCCGCCGGGGGCTCTTCGGACCGCGTGTAAACAGTGTCGTCCGCCCCGACGAGAACGCGACTGAATTTATTCT
>JAKLIR010000516.1 GCA_022709505.1 bacterium
TCACCTGACCAACAACGGAATGTTCATATCCGGCGGCGATTTCGAACAGCCCGACCGCTCGATCGGCCCGAGACTCCGCTCCGATAAAAAATTCGACATCGTCTCCGGCACTAACAACGAGTTCCTCGAAGCCGTCAGAGCGGAACTGCGCGCGTCCGGCAAAACCGTTCCTTCCGTGAGCCGCGACCAAAACCCCGTCTTCCACGGATGCTACACAAGCCGTATCGACACCAAGCTGGCGAACCGTCGCGGTGAAATCCTCCTCGCCGACGCTGAGAAATTCAGCACCATCAACTCCATCTACTCGGGAGCGGCATACCCGTGGGAGGAAACGGACCGAGCTTGGCGCCTGCTTTTCTTCGGGCAGCACCACGACGGCCTCACGGGTACGGACAACGAGAACGCCAACCTCGACCTGCTCTCAGGCTGGCGGGAAGCCGTCGAAACCGCCCAAGCCCTTCTCGACCGCTCGCTCAACGACATCGCCGCCGGCGTCAACACCGCTTCAACCGCTCCGAAATCACGCCACGTTCTCCCGATCGTCGTCTTCAACTCCCTGAACTGGTCGAGAAAATACGAACCGGTCGAAGTCGAGATCGACACCAAGCAAACCGGGCCCGCCTTCAACGTCGTCGATTCCTCCGGACACCCCGTCACATTCCAACTCTCGGAAATCCCGGCCGAACCAAAGTCGGAATCGGTGAGAATACTGATCTCCGCCCCCGACGTCCCCGCAATGGGATACATCGTTCTGTATGCAGTCGGCGCCGCGAAATTTCCGAAGGGGGCCATACCCCGCGTCGAAGCCGGAACGACCATCGAAAACAGTTTATACCGCATAGCCGCCGACTCCGGCCTCACAGGCGGCATAGGCGGCATCTATTCGAAAAAACTAAAGACCGAATTCCTTAATAGCGCCGCCGGCTCGGGCAACGAAATCCACGCTGTCGAGGAAATTAATTCCAGCAACGCGTGGAGCGTGAACACGACCGGAACACTCTGGCGCGCCGGCTCGAACCCGGCGGAATCCATCCTTGTCGAACACGGCGCCGTCCGCTCACGCCTGATATCCCGCAACAAAGCCGTCTCCGGGCTCCGCTCCGAGGAAGAGAAAAAACACATCGGCCGAGAGTCCGAAGTGATCCCCGCCACAGTGCGCGAAACATCCATATACCTCAATAACCCGCGGATAGAATTCCGCACGTACTTCAACGATTTCAAAAACCACGACATCCTCTTCAAGGTCGGATTCCCGGCCGCCGCCGCGAACGCACCCGCGATATTCGACGAGCGGTTCGCCGCCGTCTCCCGCCCGGTAAACGAAAGAAAATTCCTGTTCCATCCCAATTCCACGCCCGAGGCCGACCGCGAATATCCCGCACAGAACTGGTTCGGTCTCTCCCCCTCCACTTCGATCAACTTCATCGGCGCGGCCGGCGCGGTTTCGTCTCAATTCCCTCTCACCGCCGGCGAAATCGTCCTTCCCGCCGGCGATGACTCTGCTCTCAAAACAGCCAACGCGCTAATCACCGCGCTGATACGCCGGGGCGTGACCGCCAATCCCGGCGGCGCTGACACCGAACGAGACAACAGATATTACGGTTTCCGAATCTCTCTCGGCTACGACATGAACAACGCGTTCACAAAATCCCTCGTCGGCGCAATGCCACCGGCCGCGAAAAAATCATTCGAGGAAACTCTCTCGAAAGACGGCTCGGCTTTCGCATTCGTGGAATCACCCGGCTCCGTTTCATCCGTCCCCCCTCATAAACCCATACCCATCCTGATAATCGAGGCTAAGTCCGCGGCGCACCTCTCGAAAACAATCGGCGAAACAATCAAGCAGCTCGAACAAGGCCGAGGAATCGCGCTGCCGGCAAGCGTAAACCTCAGTTCGTTCAAGAGCCCGGCGGCGCGCGCTGGACTGGCTTTGTTGTCAAACGGCAACTCTGGCGCGAGCGTCGAGAACAACGGAACGCTCGCCCTATCCCTATTAAGAAGCCCGACCGGCTTTCCCGCGGGAGATGTGTATTCTGAAAACTGGAACACCGAAAACTGGAACCACGTGTTCAGCTACGCCCTTCTGCCCCACGGCGGCGGGTGGAGCGACGCGGGAGTCTCTCGCGAAGGCTACAGCTTCAATTTCCCCCTCATAGCCGTCACCGCGAAGCTGCACAAAGGCAAACTCCCGTCCGGCCGCTTCTCGTTCCTCGGCGCTGCGGATCCGAACGTAATCGTCACGGCCATGGCGCCCGTCGGCGACCCGGTCCCGACGGGAATTTCAAAATTCGAAGGCGCGAAGGAATTGTTCATCCGCATGTACAACGCCGGCACGGCGACCGCCACCGCGAACATCAAGTTCGGATTCCCGGTCGAAAAAGTCAGCCGCGCGAATTTCCTCAACATAAAATCAAGCGCCGT
>JAKLIR010000517.1 GCA_022709505.1 bacterium
ACTTCTCGCTTCCGCTTCACTCGCTCCATAACCATCGAAATTGTTCCTTCTCGCATTGCTGTGCTTATCGAGATTGCAATGCCATGCCAATGAATAGCTTACCGTCTCTATGATAGCGGTGTCCGGCTTCACATTTGGCGTCGCGTCACTCTCGCTTATCTTTCCCTTTTCAGCGTTCAGCTTCCCATTCGAATAGTTCGGCATCACCCGTGGCAGCGTGAGCTTGTATTCCTTGTCAATTACATATCCCTCGCCTTTCAGCTCATCCAGCTTCATCCCGAGCGCCTGCTCCACGTTCAATTCGGATTTTATCGATACGACTCTCGTTCTACCCGTACATTCCCCTTCATCGACAACGTCCGTAATGACGGTTTGCAACTCCGTTATGGTTTTCACGCTCCCTTTTTTCACCGCCGACGGTTCGAAATCGAGTTCGGTTTCATGACTCCCCGCCGGACAGCCGCTTTCCACACCGTAAACAACGACCATTTTCGCCCCGTCGTAAAAAAGATCGTCAACGGCGGCGATCTTGTTCCCGTCGGCTTTCGCGATGTGATTTCCGGCTGACACCATCATAAACATAATAACACTCACGAAAAATATTCTCTTTCTCATCATTCGTTCCCTCTCGATTTTTTCACAGTTATCTTCTATTTAATTATATTATCGCACCAACAAAGCTTACACTTTTTCAGAAATACATTTTCATTGATTTCTGCTATCATCTTTCTTAGCAATGTATTTTTGAGGCGATTCCATGGAAAAACCCGATGTAAGTATTTTGGAAATATTCGGCATATCACAAATCGACACCGCCGTGAAAGACGCTTCAAAGGCGCTTTTCGGAAAAGGGAAGGTCCCGCCGTCTCAATTCGATCTTTCGTCAATAAAAATATTCAAACCGGATATTTCATTCCCGACTTGGCTTGGAATTAAAAGAAAAGACCGAAAAGCGCCGATCTATAACTTTTACAACAGATCAAGACCGCCGATAGACGATGCTTTCTCCGTGAAAGTGACTTACGCTGAAGATTTCACCGGCGGAAAATGGACTTACAACAGCCACATGGGGACGGATTTCGCGATACCCGTCGGAACTCATGTCGTGACATGCGCGCCCGGAAAAGTCATAAGGATAAGCAGCCAACTGGACCATGGCGGACTCAAAATCTTCATTGATCACGGCAAGGGACTCATCACAACTTATGCGCATCTATCCAGAGCTCTCGTCGAGGAAGGTGAAAAAGTCGGCCGCGGAGCGCCGATAGCTCTTTCCGGCGCAGCCGGTCTGGAACTTATTCTTCTTTTCCCGTGGATCTCTCCCCACCTTCATCTGAATGTCATCTTAAACGGCGACCCTGTGGACCCTTTCGCCATCCCGGGTGAAACCCCTTTGTGGCTTCACGGCAACGATCCCGTTCCGCATCACGGAGTTTCGGACGACGACTTCATGCCGACCGAGTGGAACGAGGCGCTTCTCGATAACGCCATTTCATTTTGCAGCGATACCGAGGAAAGAGAATATCTCAAGAATATAACAAATCTTGTAAAAAAGGCCGCGGAAGTAATTAACTACAGGATGTTCTACAACACCTTGTTTTCCGATTTTCCGCCTATCTATGAGAAGGAATATGAGCGAATCCCGATCCTTGATCTTCCGTTCCGAAAAGAAGACTACACAGGCGCGGCGTTTCCCGGAAAGTGATTCCCTCTAACAATGCGTGCTGACCATTCTCGGACGATGCGGAACCTCGGCAAAATGAGGCTCATATTCGTTTTCATTGCTCCCGAATCCAATCGGCGGATTCGTTTTCAAACCGGATTTTTCATCGGAAAATGTGGAGCAATAAATAATCACGATAATTCGATAGGTATTATCTAACGTTACTTTGTTTCATTTAACTTTCCCAGAAGAAAATCGATTACATCGATTCTCTTATCGGCGGGCGTGCTGTCGAGAATTAGAACTGACTCCACTCCGGCCGAATCGCATTTTTCCTTCAGAACCGTAGCGTGGCGCGGGTGATGAAGCACGTCTCCCTTATTTCGCGTGCTTTGCAACGTTAACAGATATATAGGAGGATCGTTCTTGTCGATCATAGATAACATGTCCAACTCTTTCCTGACGGCTTTTATATCCTCCGAATATAGCGCCTTCTGATTTTTGACGTGATACATTCCGAGAATCGTGTCCATCATAATCAGGCGCCACGCTCTCATGGTTTTAGAGTCCACATCGTTCGCGAGAAGATCGAACCATGCGAGGAAGTCATAAGTCGCCTGAGCATACAGCCCGGCGGCCGCGGTCACTCTCGTCGATTCTCTGAGCACCGGATCGGCGTTCGCCGGGTCCGCTATATCGTCGTGAAACGCAAGCCATAGGGAAGAGCCCGCGCCGGCCGACTCTCCGTAAACTGCTA
>JAKLIR010000518.1 GCA_022709505.1 bacterium
GCCGAGAAGAATGATGCCGTTCGCGAAGACGAGCCTGTCCCCGAGGTTTGCCATTTGTCGCGGCATGAAGCCGGCGCGGGAGAGTATGGACGAAAGTCTTGGAAAGTCGGAGAAGCTCGTGTTCGCTCCCATGATGAGAATCAGGGCCGTGCCCGCCTGAACGAAGTAATACATGATATTCCTGCCGAAAAGGCCTCTCGTTATCTGCGACACGACCGTTTCGGTCTCTTTCGGCGTGATCTGAAAATGGTGGGCGAGATAAGTCGTCCCGAAGAACAGGAATATGCAGATGGCGGACATCGCCGTCAGTGTTTTTCTCGCATTGATCGCTTCCGGCGCCTTGAAGGCGGTGATACCGTTACTTATCGCTTCGATCCCCGTAAGGGCGGAACATCCCGAGGAGAAGGCTTTTATCACGAGAAAGAATGTCAGCGGCTGAATCGCCTTCATGGATAAATATTCCGGGTTGTGAACCGCCTGATGTGTATATAGCGACTTGTAAATGCCTACGATTATCGTGACGAACATGACCGTGAGGAAGAAATATGTCGGGACGGAGAACACCGCGCCGGATTCACGGACGCCGCGCAGATTCATGATGGTGATAAAGGCGACGCAGGCGAGACAGAACACGACGCGGTACGGATACAGGGAGGGCACGGCGGAAGTTATGGCCGCCACGCCGGCGGCGGTGCTGACGGCGACCGTGAGGATGTAGTCCGTGAGCAGGGAGCCCGCTGCGATAAGCCCCGGAAGCGTGCCGATGTTGTCTTTGGCGACTATGTATGAGCCGCCGCCGCTCGGATACGCCGGAATGGTTTGCCGGTATGACAGCGTGACCACCACGAACAGCGCGGTGATCGCCAAGCTGATCGGGATGGTGTAATGCGCCATCGCAATCGTGCCGGCCATTGCGAGTACGAGCACGATTTCTTCGGTCGCGTACGCAACGGATGAAATCGCGTCCGATGAAAAGACCGCCAGCGCCATGAAATTGTTCAGGCGCTGATGCTTCAACTGCCGTGTTTCAAGGGGACGACCTACCAAAACCCTTTTGAGAGACAATGCCATAACTCACCTTCTCGTTAGGAGGGCCTATGCGTGTCGTCATGCAGGGGAAATAATCAGTTCCGAAGTATGCGGCGTCCATTGCCCTTCCATACGCCTACGAGGTTAGCTGACGGGCTCGGACTTGGAAGTATCCTATCCCTGTTCGGGAATTCGCCCCTTTGATCGGGTCCCCCGCGTTCATCCTTTCGGGATGAACTTCGGCTGCGGTTATTTACATAAACTTCAAGCATCATTTTAATAAAATTCTTATAAAAAAATAGATTTCCGCCAAAAAATCGTTCAAGGACGAAAGAGGCGACGTCCGGATTCACCGATGAACGCACAACATGTATAATTCCGGATACTGTGCATACTCGGGGTTTATAAAAGAAGGACGAAAGAGGTGCCGAATGATTTCGAGGAGATCCGCACTCAGATCGGCGCGGGGATTGAGGTCGGCGCGAGGAGAAGTATTCGAAGACCTGTTCAAGTACGTGATTGTTTTAGCGGTGCTTGTGGTTGGGGGCTACTATTTTCTCGGGTTGGCGGTTGATGCGATTGTGCCGAAGATCCCGGTGGAAGTGGAGAATCGAATATTCGGCGCCGAGCAGTACGGGGCGGGAGCGTCCGGCGTTTCCGCGTCCGGCAAATCGGACGAAAGGCTCGCGCGTCCGGCCTCGATTCTGAAAAGACTTTCTTCGCAGCCTGAGGCGCCGAAGCTGAACTACAGGCTTTTCATCATCGACAAGAGCGAGCCGAACGCGGTGGCGATGCCCGGCGGCGCGATCGGAGTGACAACGGGACTGCTGAAAATTTTGAACAACGACGCGGGGCTCGCTTTCGTGCTCGGACACGAGATCGGGCATTTCAAGAACAGGGACCACCTTCGCGGCGTCGGTCGGTCGCTTGGCGTTCGGCTGATCCTATCGCTGTTTTTCGGCGACTCGGACATAACCCGTTTCGTGGGCGCCAACGTGCTGAATCTTTTTCACAAGAAATATTCGAGGGGACAGGAGGAAGCGGCCGACCGTTTCGGCCTTTTCCTCGTCTATAAGGGATACGGTACGGTTAAGGGAACGACCAAGCTGTTCGAGATTCTGAGCAGGACGGACGCGCAGCCGAAGTGGGCGTACATGTTCTCCACGCATCCCGCCTCAGCGAGGAGAGTGGAAAAAATGAAGGAGTACGCGGCCGAGTTGGCGGCTGGCGGCGATGGAGCCGCTGAACCACGGACAGGCGGTAAAAATCCTTTCGCCGACTGACGAACGGCGGCCGCCCGTGAGAAACGAGCGGCGCGGGAGGGATAAGATGAGAAACGGAAGCGACGCCCGGATAGCGATAGTCG
>JAKLIR010000519.1 GCA_022709505.1 bacterium
TGTACGCATTGAAATCCGATACCGCATTGCCTGACGTGTCCCGCAGTTCGACAAGCGCGTTTGACACGGCGACGTAGCCGGTTGGGGTTGTCCTGTCGGCGACCCGCATCTGCCGGCGCGCGGCCACGCTTGAGTTGTATGTCTCGGTGTAAACGTATCCTTCGAGGTTTCCTCTCGGGACATCGTAGGGAAGATTCGTTCCATTCCTGCAACCGGCGGAGATCATGGTTGTCACGGCAGCGATAAGCACAAGCGTCAATTTTGCGATTTTCATGGAATCATTCCTTGTTTGTTATTTTCAGCCATATATTATCACAATAAAAATATCAATGTCCATGAGAGAAATCAAGGCAATCAAACATCTCTTTCCGGCGACCGCCGGCCTATCCGTTCACGGAGATGGCGAGGCTGCATTTCAGGCCGTCGATTTCAAACGCTTCACCGGCGTTTTCCGACTCCGTGAAGGCCGTTGCGAGCGTCTCGCCCATAATGTAATCGGCGAAATCTTTGAATAGCGCCGCAATCGCGGGATCGCAGGAGAAGGAGATGGTTATCCTCGCTGAGTAATCGAGGTCCATGTTTTTCCGGATGTTTTGAATTCTATGGACGAGTTCTCTCGCGCGGCCGGCCGCGACGAGTTCTTCCGTGATCGTCACGTCCATCGCGACCGTTTCTCCCACGAGATATCCTTCAGCCGGGAATTTTTCGACGTCGAGGTCGCCTTTCGCGAGGTTGAATTCCGCGCCGTCGATTTTTACGGCGAGCGCGTCCGCGGAAGAGTATTCTTCCCAGAGTTTCGAATGATCCTCGATAGACTTGAGGTGTTCCGCGATCTTCTGCATATCGCGTCCGAACTTGGGGCCGAGCGCCTTGAAATTCGGCTTCAGGCGCACGCTCATGAGGTTGTCGAAGTTCTCCACGATTTTCACATCGCGGATGTTCAGCTCATCCACAAGCATGTATCTGAGAGATTCGAGACGGTCTCTGATTTTTCCGGATTTGAGTTTGATGAATAGTGTGGCGAGAGGCTGGCGGACCTTTATCTGTTTCTGATTGCGCATGCTCCGGCCTTCGTTGCAGAGGTCGCGCACGAATGACATTGCCTCTTCGAGCCCGGTGTCGATCAAGGATTCGTCCGTCGCCGGGTAGTCCGTCAGATGTACGCTGTCCGCTTCCTTCCCGCCGGTAAGGTTGAGGTAGATCATGTCGGCGAGGAACGGGGTGAACGGCGCGAGCATGCGGGAGATCGTGAGAAGCACCTCATGCAGGGTGGAGTAGGCGGCCCACTTGTCGGTGTCTTTCTCGGATTTCCAGAAGCGCGGCCTGCAGCGTCTCACGTACCAGTTGCTGAGATCGTTGGTGAAATTTTCGATCGTGCGCGCTGCGGGAGTGACCATGAAAGTATCGAGGTTGGCGCGGACTTCGGCGAGCGTTCCGTGCAGCCGGGACAGTATCCACAGGTCGGACATGTCGAGCCGGTCGCGTTCGACCTTGTGCTGCTCGAAGTCAAAACCGTCGATGTTGGCGTAGATTATGAAGAATGAATAAACGTTCCATAGAGTCAAGAAGAAGTTTTTATGGACCTCCAGCATCGCGTCCCGGGAGAACCGCGCGGGGAGCCACGGGTTGTTCTCTCTGTAGAAATGCCAGCGGAAGGAGTCCGCTCCGTAGCGGTCGAATACCTCCCACGGATCGACCACGTTGCCGAGGTGCTTGGACATCTTCTGCCCGTCCTCGGCGAGTATGTGGCCGAGCACGAGGCAGTTCTTGAATGGAGTTTTTCCGAACAAGAACGAATTGAGCGCCATGAGCGAATAGAACCAACCGCGCGTCTGGTCCACCGCCTCGGTGATGAAATCCGCCGGGTAGAGGCTTTCGAATAGCTCCTTATTTTCATGCGGGTAGTGCCACTGAGCGACAGGCATGGCGCCTGAGTCGAGCCAGCAGTCGATGACTTCGGGCGCGCGGGACATCCTTGCGCCGCACTGCGGGCATTTGCAGTGGATTTCGTCTATGAACGGGCGGTGCAGGTCGAGCTCTCCCTCGGGGTAGTCGAGGGCTTTTTTCTTGAGGTCCGCGGCGGAATCGACCGCGATCACGTGCGCCGCGTCCGATTCGCAGACCCAGAGGTTCAGAGGCGTGCCCCAATAGCGGTCCCGGCTCACTGCCCAGTCGATGTTGTTTTCGAGAAAGTCGCCCATCCGGCCTTTCTTGATATGTTCGGGAACCCAGTTGATGCTCTCGTTGACTTCCATCAGTTTATCCCGGTAGGCGGTGGTGCGAATGAACCACGAGCTTCTCGCGTAATAGATCAGCGGCGAGTCGCAGCGCCAGCAGAACGGGTATGAATGCTCGTG
>JAKLIR010000052.1 GCA_022709505.1 bacterium
CGAAAACTTCTCGGCGTTCTCGAGCAGGATTTCTCCGAGCCTGTTGAAGCGTTTGTTCCGCGCCTGCGTCGTATATGTGCCTCTGTGGTATTGCAGGTAAAGTTCGTCGTCCCACGTGGGAACCTTGACCTGCGGGTCGCGCGCGAGATCGTTGAGATGTTTGAAATATCCTTCGGTGGAAGTGTAATGAATGTTCGGGAACGCGGGGTTCTCCGCAAGAGATTTCGCCCTTTCGAGATGCTCGCGCGTTACTCCGCCTCCGTGGTCTCCCACTCCGAATATTACGAAATTCTCCTTGAGGTTGTGCCTGTTGATCAACGTTCGCAACTGGCTGAGCATCGCCGAGCCTTCGACCGCCTCACCGTATCCTCCCACCGGGAAATACGTCAGTATCTTCGTTCCATCCGCACCTTCCCACCAGAACAGATTGTATGGAAATTTCACGGTGTCGTTGGAATTAAGTTTCTGCGTAAGGAATCCTATCATCCCGGATTTCTTCAGTATCTGAGGAAGGTTCCAGTTGTACCCGAACGAGTCCGGCGTCCAGCCGACGATTATATCTTTGCCGAATTCCTTCCTGAAGTAACGCTTCCCGTAGAGGTAGTTACGGACGAAGCTTTCGCCGTTCGGTACATTGGAATCGTGTTCGATGATGGTGCCGCCGGTGACCTCCCACCTACCCTCCGCCTGCCTTTTTTTAATCGCCTTGAAAATCTCCGGGTAGTCTTTTTGCATCCAGTCGTAGCCGAGCACTTGAGTCTGGCAGTAAATGAAATCCGGGTACTGTTCCATCAGCTTCAGAACTGTTTGAGATGTGTTTTTCGTGACTTCCTCACCTTCCTTGAGATTCCAAAGCCAAGCCGGGTCAATGTGTGAATACCCCACAAGGTACATGTCGTATTTTTTCAACAGCGGTTTGAACGCGCTGTATTCCTTGGCCGCCGTGACGAGAGACGAGAGATATTCGGAATCTTTTTGAGCGCGAAAAGCTTTTAAATCGACATAGCTTGCTGCTCGGTTCAGAACTTCCTCCCATTTATCTTTATCCGGCTGATCGTCTATGAAATAGGCGAGAGCTTTCGTTCTCTCCACGAATTCGTTGGTTCGAATCCGGATCTCGTCGAGGTTGGAGTACCTGACAGCCGTTTTCACCATTATTCCTTCTTCGTTCCGGTTTCTTATTCTCATCGTTATGCGAAGGACTTGCCCGGGTTTGACGTCCTTCGCGAGAAAAGCGTCCCCATCCCGATGTGAGGAGCCAGTCATCTCGCCGTTCACATACACAATCGCGTCGTCTTCGCACCTCACAAAAAGGTATGCCGTGGAGCCCGCCACCGGCCTCCCGGCGACTTTCTCCGGCACCGTAAAGTTACTTTTAAAATAAACGCTCTTATTCCGACCGTGCCAGAGAACTCCCCAGCTCGCGCTCTTCCACTTCGGCCCCTCGTATTCGGGATTCAAGCAGTTGTCGCTGCAATTCTCACTGTATTTCCACGACGTCACCGGATCGGTGTACTCCACCGACCCCTTTCCGAGTTCGTCCAGAACTGTTTGATAAAAAGCCTTCTTTGCATCCTGCGCCGCCGAGACGCAAGGCGTCAGCACGGATAAACCCAGTGCAAAAAACACTAAGACCAGAAGATGCCTTTTCAACGAACCACAATGAACGTCAGATAGGAACATTTCAGCCTCCGGGATTGAAATAATAACCGCTTCACCGGGCGCGCGGGTCCGTCGTGACATTCCCAGACGCCGGGCTCTCGGCTCCACGGTAGATGCATTATACAAGATTCCGAGCCGTGCGCGCAAAGAGATTTATTCAGAGAGCTATCACATCCATACGGGATAATTTACAGTTCACGCTCCTCGTTGTAAGAGATAAAACCTTGTGATATATTTGTTCCGCCGCAACAAAACGGGACGGAAGCGGAAAAACCGCCTTCAAAGTCGGTTGAAAACGTCCCCGGTTCAACGGAGGAATTACATGAAAAAGACACCTTTCGCGAAACTCTCCATCGTATTGATATTCTTAATCGTTGCAACCGTTTCTCAAATATCCGTCGCCGCCGGGAAGACGACCGGAAAACAAAAAGCGTCCGGCTTCGCGAGCGAATTTAAAACGCCTTCCTCGAAATACGGCGGCGCGCCCTTCTGGTCTTGGAACGAAAAACTTCGTCTCGACGACCTCAAGCAGCAGCTCGACGGCTTCAAGGCGGGCGGGATGGGCGGATTCTTCATGCACGCGCGCGTCGGTCTGATAACGAAGTACCTCTCCGAAGACTGGATGAACGCGGTGAAGATGAGCGTCCAGCGCGCGAAACAGGAAGGAATGCTGGCGTATTTATACGATGAAGACCGTTGGCCGTCCGGTTTCGCGGGCGGGATCGTTCCGAGAGAGAATCCGGACTTCATTCAGAAGGGACTTCTGATGAAGATTTCCGACAAACCTCTGTCGCCGGAGGAAACGGACAAAACGTGGGAACTCGTCCGAGTCTTCGCCGTTGCGAGAAAAGACAATTCCATTTCGGAGTTCAGGGACGTCACGCCCGGCGCGGGCGAAAGCGTCTCCGGAACGCGCGACGGCGAAACACTTTTATATTTCTTCATGATACAGGCAAAGAAAACCGAATGGTTCAACGGGGAAGCATACGTCGATACGATGAACCCCGCCGCGATAGACGCCTTCATAAAAAGCACATACGTGGCGTATAAAAAAGCCGTGGGAAACGAGTTCGGAAAAACGGTGCCCGCGATTTTCACGGATGAGCCGTGCTTTCTCATGCGGAACAGTTTCCCGTCAGATACGGTTCCGTGGACTCGCGGTTTCCCGGCCGCTTTCTCAAAAAAATACGGCTATCCCATCGAGGACCAGTTGCCGCTCCTGTACTTCGACGGCCCCGACGCCGCGAAGACGGCCCGCGTGCGGCTCAACTTCTGGACGGCCGCAACGGAACTCTTCAGAGACAGCTTCGGCCGCCAACTTTACGAATGGTGCGATAAAAACAACATTGAATTCACCGGCCACTATATGTGCGAGGACAACCTCGAATCGCAGATACGCTGGATCGGCGCGGCCATGCCGATGTATGAGTATCAGCAGATGCCCGGGATCGACCACCTCGGCAGAAACATAAACGACTTGCTCACCGCGAAACAGGCCAGTTCCGCCGCCCACCAGTTCGACCGCCCTCTCATCCTCAGCGAAATGTACGGGTGCGCCGCGTGGAACCTCAGCTTCGAAGGGATGAAATGGATCGCGGACTGGCACTACGCTCTCGGAGTGAACTTCGTGAACCAGCACCTCTCGTGGTACTCGATGCGAGGATGCCGCAAGCGCGACTACCCCACCACGTTCAACTACCAATCTGCATGGTGGAAACACCACAAGATCATGGGCGACTACATCAAACGAGCCTCCTTCACCACGGCTCAGGGAAAATTCACCGCCGACACTCTCGTCCTTCACCCCATTACGAGCGCATGGACCGTCTATTCGCCTCTGTCGAGCGCCAAGGTGAACGTCATAAACTCCGACTTCGTGAATCTCCTCATGAAAATGAGTTCGGCTCAGATCGACTACGACCTCGGCGACGAAATACTGATTTCCCGCTATGGCAAAACGGACGGCGCGAAGTTTATCGTGAATAAGATGGCCTACACGTCGGTCGTGATCCCATCCGGGACCACTCTCAGATCGACTACGGTGTCGCTTCTCGAAAAATTCATCGCCGCCGGCGGGAAAGTCATCATGATATCTCCGCTGCCGACCACGATCGACGCGGAAAAACCGCTCAAGCTGAAAGGCGCTTCCCGCGCTTCCTTCAGCGACACCGCCATCAGGATGCTGCTCCCGGCGCTGAAACATCACGTGGATATGAAAACCGTATCCGGCGAGCCGGCGGGGTCCATCTATCTCCACCAGAGAACAATCGACGGAAAGCCGTTCCTTTTCTTCGCTAATATAGATAAGGACAAACCGGTTGACGCAACAGCTATTCTTCCCTATAAAGGCCTCGTCAGGAGCTGGAACCTGTTCGACGGAACGGAAATGAAGATGGGCTCGACGGAGGTCGGAGGAAAAACACAGGTCAAGCTGCATTTCGAGCCCGCCGGCTCGGTCCTCCTTTCCGTGGACCCCGGCGCGAAGCCGATGGCGGAATCCCAGCGCACGGAAAAAGAGCCGCGCACGGTGAACATCCCCAACGAATGGAAAATCGTGCGACGCGACCCGAATTCGATAATAGTGGATTTCATCGGCTACAAGGCGGAAGAGAACAAGAACTGGTCCGCCCTACTGCCTCAATATTCAATCCAGAACACTCTCGAAAGCCGGGGAACGGGCGCACGCTTCAACCTCAGGTACAGCTTCAACATCGGCGTCCAGCCGGATACGCTCAAGAATCTTTTCTTCGTCATGGAACAGCCGGATATTTATAAAATGGAGATGAATGGAACGCCTATCAATTATAAGGACGAGGGATGGTGGATAGACCGCTCATTTAAGAAAATCAGCATAAAAGACACCGCGAAGAAAGGCCGGAACGCATTCGAGGTTCAGGGCGCTTTCGTGTTGCCGAGAAAACCCGGGACGCTCGTTTATACTGAAGACGGAGTCGAAGTCGAAGCCGCTTATGTCACGGGAGATTTCAAAGTCAAGGTTGAAAAAGGAACTGGCTACCAGATACAGGCGGACGACGATTCCTTCTCTTACGGAGACCTCGCAAAACAAGGCTATCCGTTCTTCGCCGGGGCGATGCGGATCGCGCAGGACGTGAACATCGAGCCGGCCGCCGGGGAGAAGGTCGTACTCGGTATCGACGGGTTCAACATGATCACCGCCGAGGTTTTCGTGAACGGAAAATCCGCCGGCGTGCTCGCCCTGCACCCGTACACGCTCGACATAACACGATTCGTTCGCAAAGGGGCCAACAGGCTGGAAATCGAACTGATAGACAGCAACAGGAACCTGCTCGGGCCGCACCACGACCTTCAGGAAGAACCTCTGAGCGTCGGCCCCGGCTCATTCATGACGACCGCCACGAAAAAGTACAACCTCGTTCCGTTCGGCATAAAGAACGGCGTCTTCTTGAGATACGAGGGCAAGAACTGAAATGCGCGGCGAGGGGTGTATAATTACAAAGGAAATCAGAGCGGAACGGCGGCATGCAAAAACACTTCGAGGGTTTAGTTTGTTATGGGATATTGCCGAAGAGGGGACTTGAACCCCTACGAGCGCAATTGCTCACTAGAACCTGAATCTAGCGCGTCTGCCAATTCCGCCACTTCGGCCCGTACAAGTATTTAAGGTTAACGGCTTTTCGTTAAAAGTCAACGGAACAAGATGAGAATTCTAAAGATATTAGACCGTTACTTCACAACTGAATTCGCTTCATATTTCATTTTCGGCGCCTCCCTCGTAGTCGTCTTCCTCATGATAAACACCGTGCTGTTTCAGATGATGGAATTCGTGATCGACAAGAGAGTGCCGGTGGTCGATGTGGCGAGGATACTTTTTTACCAGATACCGGCGTTCGCGGTCGTGGCGTTCCCCATGGCGACCCTATTCGCGACCCTGATCTCCATAAACAGGATGTCCCGGGACAGCGAAATAGACGTGATGCGCACGAGCGGAATCAGCGTGGTGAGAATCCTGATACCGATGCTCGTCATGGGATTGTTCGTGAGTATATGCTCATTCGGAATACTGCAAAGGATAGTGCCGATGGCGAACGCCAAAAGCGCGTCGCTTTGGCGGAAGTTCGCCATGAGCGAGGTGATGAGCAAGCCGATGGCGGACATCTTTTTCCGAGGCCTCGGGACGAAAAACTTTTACATTAAATCAATCGATCCGGGAACGAACACACTCCACGGAATAATGATCTACGACACGCGGGAAGGACAGTTCCCGGTCGTGACCACCGCGCCGTACGGCTTCTGGGACAACAAAAACATTTCCCTGCGGAACGGCACGATACATCACTTCGGGGAAAACGGTAAACTCGACTACTCGGCGGACTTCGGAGAACTCTCGATCGACATAGAGCGGAGGCTGGAACAGATTTTCGGCGACCAGAAAACGGCTCAGGAACTGACCTACCAGCAACTCCAGTCGCAGATAGAGCTTTTCAGAAGAAGCGGGATGAACGCGAAATCGCTCGAGACGGACCTGCAATTCAAACTGTCGGTGCCGGTTGCGAGTTTTATCTGCGTCCTCGTGGGAGTGCCTCTCAGCATCCGGACGGGGCGGAGCAGCATGACGCTCGGCATAGCGGTGAGCGTGGGATTGATACTGCTGTACTGGGTTGGGACGATAATATGTACTGCGCTCGGGCATAAAGGGGTTCTCCCTCCCGCGGTCGCGGCGTGGTCTCAAAATGCTCTGTTCTTCGTTGTCGGCATTTACCTGATAATTCGGACTCGCAAATGACGCTCCTCTCGGATCAAGCTAAAATTCGCTTCCCACGCCTCGCAGCGTTCTTTTTCCTCGCGCTGCTTTCGGTCGCCCTCGCCCCTTCTTTCGCGAAAGCGCAAACCCCGAACTCGGCTGATGAAACGTTCACTATCGAATCGGCGGACTACATGCGGAACGAACGCGAGTCCGGGATCACCACCCTCAAAGGCGCCGTGTCTTTCACGTACAGAGACCAGTCCGTGTCCGCGGACGAAGTGGTGCTCGACGAGAAAAACAAGACCGCTGTGGCGCGCCGCGTGACCAACATGTCCGGCCCGGACGGCGACCTATCCGGCGAATCCTTGTTCTACGACTACGATAAGGAATGGTTCGAACTCGTTAACGGCTCGGGTTCGACAACAGCCGCCGACGTCCAAGGCAAAGTCTATTTCTCCGGGCGAAGAATCAACGGAACGCAAAAGAAATTGAAAGTTTACGGCGCACGTTTTACAACTTGCGGCCCGGACTGCAAACCCGAATACCACCTGCAAGCGAGATATGCCGTGATTTACCCGGACGATAAAGTCATCGCGCGGGACGCGTATTTCTACACGGGCGACGTCAAACTCCTCTACTTCCCCGTCTTCGTCGCCTCCCTGAAACGGGAACGTCACTACATGCCGGAGTTCGGATACAGCAAGATCGAGGGCTTCTACGTCTATGCAAACTATCCCTACATCGCAAAAAGATTCATCGCGGGCTGGCTGCTGCTCGACATAATGACCAAGAAAGGGTTCCGCTACGGCGCGGAACACGAGTATTCGTCAAAGAAACTCGGCGGCGACGGCTACACACTCTTCAAAACCAACAGGGAAAAAGACACAGGCGCATCGACCAACCTCGCCAAAATCACCCAAAAGCTTAAATTCGGAGATAAAAACACCGGCGACTTCAGCTTCAACCGGACGAGCACCTATAACGAATTCCTTTCGAATTCGAGGACGAACAGAAACGATCTGAGCCTGAACCTCACAAGACAGGTCTATGAAATGAAGGCCGGAGGCGCAGCGCCGACTCAGGGTGCAAGCCGGAAAACCTCCTCGATCATGGTGACGAAAAACTCAAGCCAATCCTCGTACTACGAAACCAACTACACCAGCGTCACCCTGAACCAGAACTTAACGCTAAAACCAAAACTGAACACGCAATACACCTATCAATACACGGACGACGGGGGCACGGCGCGCCCGGACAACGTGAACGGAAAGTTCAAGTTCGACACGACCTACACGGGTTCCCTCTACACGCTCGCGGTCAGCGCTCAGAGAACATACGACATAGACGGAGACGAAAACACGACGAACAACGCCGAAGAGTTGAACGTGCTATGGCCGCGCATGAACCTTTCACTCCAGCCGAAACTCTACTCGAAATTCATCCCTGAAAAACTCTTCACCCTGAGTCAGGTGCAGATATCAAACGAAAGGATACGGCAAGGCCCGCGGAACAACAGCGAGGCGCTCAGAAGAAACACAGTCTCGGCGCAGGCTTCCAGAGACTTCTTCCGGGGAAGCAAGAAGGCGCGCGCCAGCATGTCGCAGCAATACACGCAGTATTTCTACAGCACGAAGGACGCAGAATACATCTTCACGCACAACTCCACGCTGAACTACAACGTTACGAGAGCGGCGGGTTTCAGATTCTCTTTCGACTCGCAGAAGGATTCGGGCGGATCGCCTTACAAATACAAACCGCAGCGGGAATACATACGGCTCATGAATTCGTTCACGATATCGAAACCGGGCACGGGTTTCACGATGTCAACACAATACGACTACAGGCAGGCGACAGACAGAAAATACTCGCCCCTGACCTTCAGATACAACCGGGAAATGTCCCAGAACTCACAGCTCACCCTCGGCGGCTCGCGCGATCTTAACAATGACAAATGGGGGCCGACCAACACGACCGTGAACATGAAGAGGAAAAACACCGCGCTCACGATCGGCGCTCTCTGGGACACCGAAAAGCTCGATCTCGTGAACGCGACCGCGAAAGCCGGCTTCACACGGAAAAACGGCTGGAAAATTCAAGTGCAGAGCACCTACGAACACCAATCCAAATACTCGTTCATCCGGGACGTGATCGCCACGAAAACGAGGTGCTGCACCGAATTGGAATTGAAGTACGATACGATGAACGACGAGTTCCAGTTCCACTATCTCATACTTGCCTTCCCGAGCAAGAAGTTCGGCTTCTCGCAGAGCAGTCAAGGGTTTGAAATAGACGAATCGGCGTGGAGTTCCGAAACACAAAGCGGCTCCCGCCTCGAAGGAAAATAGGAAACATGAAAAAGGGAAAACCGACCATCGGGATGAGGATGCTTCCGGCCGTCGTCGCGGTCTTGTGCATAATCGGCGCCGGCTGTTCGAAATACGCGCCCTCCCCCATCCCGCAACAGAAACAAAGAATTATGGAAATCGAGGCCCGTACCTCCGCGCCTGTGTCAGACTCCTTCTATTACTATTTCGCCTTCGACACCTCAGACCCTCAGTCACAGGACGGCCCGCGCGCCTACCTCTCAGGCCCGGAACGAGGCAAAAACTGGTCCTACTACATCAGACTGAAAAGCGGCGTTTTCACCGAAAAAGCCGTGTCCGCCGCATCTTCCATAGACGACGAACCGGAAACGTTCAACACCCTCTCGCCGCGCTTCTATCAGGCTTCGGCCATAGGCAACGTGATCAACATTAAATTATACCTCGACAGGATAATCACGCCCCCGGCTTCGATGTCCATGAATATCATCACAAGCGAGCTTCCTCTGACCCCGACGACCGCGGATATTCCGGCGATCGACTATTTCATCCAGCCGAAAGTCACTCTCGCCACCACAACGGGTTCATACACGGACAACTCTCTCAATCCGCTAAGCACAAGCCACACCGTCACCGATGAGCAGCAAAAATCAGCGGACATCGTTTCATGGACTTATGAGATTTATGAGAGGTGAACGGCGCGAGGATCACTCCTCGATTACAGGAATGTTCCCTTCGGAGCTCCGCTGGTTAATCAATAGTTTGAGGTCTTGCAATTGTTCGGCGATCGGCCGGTTGTGAGCCCCGATCGCGTACGTGTTCTCGTCTATGTTGAAATCCAGAATAAAAAGCCTTTCGCTGTTTTCTTTTCTTATTTCATTGAGCATTCCGTTCACGAAAACTGAAAACCGAGGACCGATGTCGAGATTTAAATGCGCTTGATTTATGCTCGAAGTTTTAAGGGCGAACGAATATCCACCGTCGTCCTTCCGGTGAGAAAATGCGTAAAGGTTTGGTTTTATGAGCCCCGCCGAAAGAGGTTCTTCATAGGAAGACGGAAATAAAAGCGCTCCGGCGACAGCTTGGCGTGAAAAGGCTAAACAAGCTATCGCGACAAGCACTGTTTTCGTCGCTTTCATGGAGTGAATTCGCACATTTAATCAACTCCGGCCGGGCATGATGCGAATGAAAAAAGATTCAGACGCCGACCAGTTCTTTCGCTCTTTTCACGGCGTCCGCGGCATCGCGCCCGTAGGCGTCCGCGCCGATCTCGTCGGCATACTGCTGGGTCAGCGGCGCGCCGCCGACCATGATCTTCACCGAATCGCGGACTCCCTTTCTTTTAAGTTCCTCGATAGTATCCTTCATCGCCCGCATGGTGGTCGTAAGCAGCGCCGAAAGGCCCAAAACATCCGGCTTGCGGGCCGCGACTTCATCCGCGAATTTCGCCGGCGGAACGTCCGTGCCGATATCTATTATTTCGAATCCGGCGCCCTTCAACATGGCGCTAACTATATTCTTCCCTATGTCGTGAAGGTCTCCCTTCACAGTCCCGATTAGCACGGTTCCTCTCGGTTTCACATCCCCGGCCGAGAGCAGCGGCTGTAGAATCTTCATACAGGCTTCCATCGCGCGGCCGGCCACAAGCAGCTCCGGAATAAAGAATTCGTTCTTTTGAAATTTTTCCCCCACGGTATCCATTGCCGGCACAAGAGCTCCGTCGATGATCTCCTTCGCGTTTTCACCTTCCTCGATGAGTTTCTTGACCGCCGCGATGGATTCCGATTGATTACCGGATATGACCTTGTTTTTCAAATCTTCGAATGATTCTTTCACGCTGTCGTCTCCCGTATATATTTTATCCCGTATTCGTCAATAGCACGCCGAATCCGGTTTGTCAGCGACTTATTATAACAAAAATAAGAACCGATTTGCAAAACGACCACATCGGCCGCTTTTTGAGTCCGGTGCAACGCGTATTATTGACGAAGGATTTTTCCTTTTCTATTGCCTCTATCGTCAAAATCAAATATTATGAATCATTCGGAAAATATTCCGAGCTATGGAGTTACACGTAACATTTTGCATCGAAAAATAAGCCCGGAAGTATTTTCGTTGGTTGTCAATCCGCTCTTCGGAGGACGAAAGTGAATAAGACGGAAGCGATCGAAGTCTTCAGTAAATGTTCGATTTTCGAGGGGCTTAACGCCGTCGAACTCGGCAAACTCGCCGACGGCTGTTATGAGCAGAATTTTGCGACCGGGTCGGTGATCATCGAGGAAAACGAAGCACCGAAAGAGGCTCTTTTCTTCATCAAGGACGGAGAAATCGTAGTGACTACCACCGGGATCAATTCGCACGCCGATGATTCGGAGTCCGAAACTTTCATAACCACGCTCGGACAGGGAGACGCCTTCGGCGAGATCGCGCTCGTTGACAAGATGCCTCATTCCGCCAACATCAAATCCATCACCGATTCAACCGTGATAATACTTCCCTCGACTTATTTCTATTCGATCGTCGAGAACGATAAAAACATCGGATACATCGTAATGCGAAACATCAGCCGCGTCATCTGCCAGCGGCTTCGAAACACCAACTACGCCACAAAGCACTTCGCGCAATGGGGCAAGATCGACGAACAACCGCAGGAAACAGACTGATACGGAGCGACATCCCATGAAACTAAGCATCGCGGTGTCCACGCCGGACGCCCGCTTCAGCGCGCTGGCCCTAAAAGGCTCTTTCGACGACACTTTTTCTCTCGCCAAACAAGCCGGCTTCGACGGAGTCGAGATCGCCATTAAAAATCCCGCCGATTTCGATGCAAGACACATCAAATCCAAACTCGGCGCTCACGGACTCGAACTGTACGCGATCGGCACCGGACGCGCCTTCGGAGAAGAAGGCCTCAGCTTCTCCGATCCCGATATCAAAGTGCGCCTCGCCGCGATAGAGAGGATAAAACGCCAAATAGATTTCGGCGCCGAACTCGGCGCGGCGATAATCATCGGCCTGATCCTCGGCAAGAACCCCGTGACGAGCGAGTCCGAAGACTGGGCAGTCGAAGCCCTCCGGGAATGCGCCGAATATGCCGTTCCGGCGGACGTGACCCTCGTCTTGGAACCGATAAATAGATATGAAACATCCTTCATAAAAACTGTTGACGAATGTCTCCGTTTCCTCGACATGGTCGGAGTGAAAAGCTGCAAAATATTGCTCGATTCATTTCACATGAACATAGAGGAAGCATCGATGGAGGACAGCATCAGAAAAGCCGGCGCGCGCACGGCTCACGTGCATGTTGCGGACAGCAACAGGTGGCACCCCGGCGCGGGGCATATCGACTTCGGCTCTTTCGTTTCCACTTTAAAAGAAATCGGCTACAACCATTGCCTCTCCGCCGAAATGCTCCCTCATCCGGAACCGGCGGTAGCGGCCCGGAATACCGTCGCACATCTCAAGAAAATCATCGGAGCATGACATAAAATGGGGGAAATACTGAAACCCGCCCCTGT
>JAKLIR010000520.1 GCA_022709505.1 bacterium
GATGAAAGCGAAAATGAATTTTCGCACCCCAAAATTTAAAACGCTTATCTGTATGTTTCTCCCATATTTTTCGGTAATCAAAGACCCATTACCGCTCACGCTTTCTATAGAATGATATTAACACGGATGTGTAACTTTGTGACTGCGGAGCGGTCAATCCACGCATTCCGGAACGGAGCACCGGAACGGGATGACGGCGAAAAAAGGCGCTCGCTTGCCGCGTCTTAAGGGAACCCTTCGAAAAGGGTTCCCTTAAGAATCCTTCCTAAGCTTTTCATGCGCGCAATTCCGGAAGAACGACGGATTTGCATACAATTGAATGAATTGAAGTAGTGATATCAAATACATATATTGATTTGATAGTATTAATCTCTAAAAGAATCCATGAATACAAATCTAAAAACTTTTAAGAGAGCAAATAACTGTCTCATAATACAGATGTGTCTCGCATTGAAAACGAGACACAATTTATTTGATTTGCGGATTTATAGGCCGTAAAATCATTGTTTTCCCAATTCAATGTGTCTCATATACGAAAAAATGAGACATTTCTAAAATGTATCCGAGGCGTTTTCTCAAATCCTCGTAAAATTCTTTTTATTCTATTTATTACACGGGTTTTTGTGAAATTGTTCCGCATTTTTTGTTTTTGGCATTCGACTTGACTTATAAGAAGGCAAAACTTGAGGAGTTTCAGATGAAGCCCTGTAACGAATCTCTTTCGAACCTTCTCGCCGAAGCGGAAAAGCTGATGAGGCTGGCTGATGAAGGCGACATGAACAGGGAAGACGATGGATGCGGGGTGTTGTACGGGATGGCGAGAGATTACGCGAACAAGTTGTCGTCTTTAGCAAAGCAAGAGATTAAGAAGCATAAATTGTCGGGAAGATGGGAGTGAAAAGGCAGAAAGAGGGGTAAATATCATGGACACTAACACGACGAATGAATTCAACGGTATGATGGAACAGACAAAGGATTTCCTCTGGTCGCAGGCAATGGGAATGACGAGAAGGAGCGAGGACGCGGAGGATTTGCTTCAGGAGACTATATTGAAGGCATTCAAAGCGTGGGAAAGCTTCGAGCCGGGAACTAATTTCAAGGCGTGGGCCGGAAAAATCATGCTGAACACCCACATAAACAACGTTAACAGGAAACGCGAGATGTCTTCGTGCGACTTTTCGAGCGGAGAGTGTGAAAGGATGCTCCACATGGCGGATGATTCCACTCGGGTGACTTACGGAGATAATCCGGAGAAAATCTTCTTTAACAAACATATAGATGGGAAACTCGTGCAGGCGTTGTATGAGCTGCCGGACTCATTCAGAGTGCCTTTCACGCTGTTCCACTTCGAAGGATTCCAGTATGAGGATATTTCCAAAATGCTGAACCTTCCGATAGGCACTGTGAAATCTCGTATATTCAGAGCACGAAAAGCACTTAAAGATACGGCGGAACTGAGAAAATTAGCCGGTTGAACCGAACACGGGCGTCTTGCTGAAATTGGTTTTGATTGACGATGGTTGCGAGTCGCCTTTATAATCATAAAGTCAAAATTGTCAAAAAAAACTCGAAAGGGGATTTAATATGGCTGGAAAGCTTGAAATTTTCAAATGTGAGAAATGTGGCAATATTGTTGAAGTAATTCATGCGGGAGCTGGAGAACTCGTGTGCTGCGGCGAACCGATGAAGCTGTTCAAAGAAAATACGGTGGACGCGGCGAGGGAGAAACATGTGCCGGAAGTGACGAGAGACGAAAACAAATTGATGGTGAAAGTTGGATCCGTACCGCACCCGATGGAAGAAAAGCATTATATAGAATGGATCGAGGTGATCACATCGGACGGGAAAGCTTACAGAAGGTTCCTGAAGCCGGGCGATGCGCCGGAAGCCGGATTCTGCTGCATCGATGACAAGGATGCGATCGTGCGCGAATACTGCAACTTGCACGGTCTTTGGAAAGCGTAAAAATACAAAAATCAAGGAGAATATCTACGATGGAATTTAAAGGGAGCAAAACGGAGCAGAACCTGCTTAAATCGTTCGCGGGAGAATCTCAGGCGAGGAACAGATACACATACTTCGCAAGTCAGGCCAAGAAAGATGGTTTTGAACAAATCAGTGCGATTTTTCTCGAAACGGCTGATCAGGAGAAAGAGCACGCGAAGAGATTTTTCAAGTTCCTGCAGGGTGGCGAGCTCGAGATTACGGCCGCTTTCCCGGCGGGTGTGGTAGGGACCACGGCGGAGAACCTCAAAGCGGCGGCGGCGGGGGAAAACCACGAACACACTTCGATGTACCCCTCATTTGCGAAGACGGCGAGGGAGGAAGGTTTCGCCGATGTGGCTGCGACGTT
>JAKLIR010000521.1 GCA_022709505.1 bacterium
GCATTTCGAGACCGCGCAGCATTTCGATTTTTTCTTTCGAACTATCCACGCAAGTTACAATATTTCCGAGCTCGGCGAAAACCGCGCCCGTCACAAGCCCTACATAGCCGACTCCTATCACCGCGATGTTCATCCTGAAGACCTCTCAAGAAAATCTATAATGAAGGAAAAAAGACGAGAAAAATTATAGCACACGCTCACTACGTGTTCAAACCGGAAAGGCCGTTTGTCTTAATCCCGGATTCGTCGATAGTGAGTCGAATCAGTTGCAATGTTCATAGAGGCGAACTGCTTCGTTATAGTCGCGTTTCATCCACTCTGAATCATTGTGCGCGAATCCGATGTCGGATTCGGGATGAAATTCCGAGGCTGGAATCCCGTATGAACCGGGCGGGCCGCTATTCTTTTTCCGGAACAAGTTCGGAAGGTGTTTTCAATGCGCCTCCTATCCCTTGCTCCTCGAAGAGGTTTACGACTCCGTTGGCTATGCTGTCGCCTTGCGAGATAATCTTCATCGTTCCCTGAAGCATTATGTTGTTCTTCGTGAGATCGGTCATCTCCGCGGCTAAATCCGCATCGACTATTCTCGAGTTTGATTCTATGTAGTTGAGCTTCTGATTCGTCATCGTTTCGAGCGCCGATGTCAGTTCCCGCTCGATGATCCCCAGTTCCAAGCGTATGTCGTTGAGAGAGGAAATGGCATCCGTGAACTCCTGAATCGGGGAGACGTTTTTTTCGATGGCGAGGCGATCTATGACCGGGGTGGTTGACTGTGAGTAGCCATAAGGCAGAGGAGACCAAGCAGCGGGAGTTCCATTCATCACGGTGCGCAAGCGGACGTAGTAGCCGTTCGCGCTTGTGGTGAACGAGGTGCCCGCGCCGGGGGCGAGGATGGTGCTCCAGCCGCCGATGCCGTCCATGCTTTCCTCCACCGTGAAGAGGAAGTTCCCGCCGTTAGTGACGCCGGATCCGGAGAGAGTGCCGTCGCTGTTCGGTCCGAAATAGACGGGGCCTGTTTCGAACTGGCCCGTCGGGGCGGCGAGAGGGGTGTATTCCGCCAACCTTCGGGACACGGAGTAAGCCCCGGCGCCCGCGCCCACGTTGTCGGCTATGAGGTCGGTACCGAGGTATATATCGGAAGAGACGTAGTCGTCGCCCGTCGGGGTTCTGGAGTTAGCGGGGCCGGCCGGGTCGTACAGTCCGTCGTTGTTCCAAGTCAGGTTCAGTACCGCATCGGGCCTGCATGTGAATCTGACGCCGAAGCCGTCTTTCGCTCCGCCGGTACCGTAGTCGAAAGTTATCGTCGAAAACGCGCCGGCGGAGACCGCTCCGCTGTTGTCCAAGATAGTTGCGTCGGCTTTCGTTCCATCGTTCAAGGTTGAAGAGTTCACGCTCAGAGGCACGGCCGCCGGAGTCGCCCCGTCGTTGTCCAGTGTCCAAGCTTCGTCGAACGTTACGGCTCCGTTTCCGTCCGAAACGGAGAAAGTACCGAGCCACCTAAGCCCGTCGGCGTTGTTTCCCGCACCCGCTCCGTCGGGGTCGTATCCGTACATGTTCACGCTCATCTGAACGTCGTAAAGGCCGTCCGGTCTTGCCGTTGCGCTTTCGATATCCATGTAACATCTCGCGGCGCCCGGATTCTGTGCGCTGACTTTTTGTGCTATCTGCGCTTCGAGCATGACGTTCCCCGGATCGCTGAGGTAGTCTATGCCGGTGGATGATACGATCCCGGTCTGCCAGTCCGAAACCGTATCGTATTCCTTCATCACCTTGTTTGTGTAACGCACGTCAACGCTCCCCACGCCGAGACTTCCGGAGGTCGCGTTCACGGCAGGTAGTTCCTTCCTAAAGATCAGATCGTCGTTGTTCTCGCCTATCTGGAGTTTTTCCTTTTGAGTCACTTTGATCGAAACGTCGTCGAGACTGGGGGTGCCGTAGGAAATGCCCGCGCTCGTCAGGACGGCCTCGACCATCAAGTACTGCTTAGTGAAATCAAAACTCTGTCCGTTTTCAAATTGACCGAGGGCGGTGAACGGGCCTCCTATGGCATTCCCTTCATACACGCGAAGCTGGATGTTCGTCCCGCCGCCTGTTGTGGAGTTCCAAGATATCGCCGCCGTTCCGCTCGTCTGTCCGGTGTCGATTCCTTGCGACTGATAAGTGGCCATGGGCGTCATGTCGGTGAAATAGCCTGATTGCGAATATGTGAGGATGGAGTTTCTGACTTGTTGGGTTCCGAAATAGAACCGCACCGATCCGCCGGGGCCTCCTGTGAGGTTGGTTTGCCACTGGGCCTTGTCCTTTTCGACGGTGAAAGTTATCCGGCAGTCGGTTGCTCCGGCCGCGTT
>JAKLIR010000522.1 GCA_022709505.1 bacterium
TCAGCCATGATTAGAAGAGCCACGACTCCGAATATGGCGACGGCGCCGCCGAATTTCCGTATATCGTGAATTTTTCCTTTGACACTGTCGAGATAAACCGACAGGAAAATTATCATCGCCACTTTTCCCGTCTCCCCGGCGTGAAGACCGAATCCGCTGACGCCTATCCATCGGCGCGCTCCGTTGACCTTGTTCCCGATCCCCGGAACGAGGACGAGCAACATTATCAGGACCGCCGCTCCGAAAATCGGCCACGCGAACCTTCGGTAGTATCTGTAATCGAAAAACGCGGTCAGGAACATCAGAAAAAAGGATATGATCATCCAGACGAGCTCTTTCCAAAGGAAATACATGCTCGAATGATATTTCGTCATTGAAAACATGCCCGACGCGCTGAACACCATAAGCACGCCGAAACACGTCAGGAATATGGCGATAACGAGCAACGGATAGTCCGGATGCCCGGTTACTCCGCCTCTGTTATCCGGCGCCGTGGTTGTCGGCGGCGGAACACGGCGGCGAGACCCGTCATGCCTTTGCGGTCTCTCGTTTGAAGTCATTGCCTCGCTCCTCGTAATTTCTGTACATGTCGAAACTCGACGAACCCGGCGAAAGGAGTAGAACTCCATTTTCCGGTGTGATGTCGAGCCCGGTCCTGACAGCTTCAGCCATGTCGGCGGCCCTGCGGACTTCGATTCCACCCAACTTCTCCATCTCATCCGCAATCCGCGCGAGTCCTTTTCCCATCACCACGACTCTCGCGCCCGCCGCTCGTATCTCTCCATAGAGCGCCGTGTAGTCGAAACCTTTGTCATCACCGCATAGGATCAGAGTCAGTTCTCTTCCGGCGAAAGTCTCCAACGCCGCTCTCGTCGAATCGGGGTTGGTGGCTTTCGAATCGTTCACGCATTCCACTCCGCGCACCACTCCCGCCGGCTCGATCCTATGTTCGAGCCCGGTGAACTCAAGCGCGGCTTCGTTTATCACTTCGCGCGGAGCGCCCATGAGAAAAGCGGCGGATGACGCGGCCAGCACATTCTCGAGGTTGTGCCGGCCGCGCAACTGCAAAGCCGAAACTTTGCAGAATTCCGCTTCTTCTCCCTGTCGCCTTAGAAGCAGCGCTCCATCTTTCACGCATGCCCCTTCCGCGAGTTCTTTTTTCGTGCTGAAATAAATCACTTCGGCTTTCGTCGCTTTCGCCATTCCGGCTGTGAGCTCATCGTCCTTGTTGAGCAACGCAAAGGTTCCGGAACCCATGTTCCCGATCAGTTTCGACTTCACTTTCGCATATATTTCGAGAGAAGGATGTCGCGAAAGATGATCCGGCTGGACGTTCAATTCAATCGCCGCGTCCGGCTTGAACATGCTGCACCCTTCAAGCTGGTAACTGCTGATTTCAAGCACGAAAACAGTATCGTCAACGCTGTCCACCGCAGCTTCCATGAATGTGTTGCCGATGTTTCCCGCCACACGCGTGTCCGGGAAGGCCGCTGAGAGCATCCGCCCCGCGAGCGTCGTAGTCGTCGTTTTTCCATTGGTGCCCGTTATCCCGAGGATGCGGCCCTTCGAGATTCGGTATGCGAGCTCGATCTCGGAGACCCATTCGCCGGTGTTGTTTGTGAAATGCGCGACTCTCGGATCGTCGGGCGCAAGCCCCGGACTGATAACGAGGATGTCCGATTTCATCTTGGAAGCCTCGTCTCTCGGCACGAACCGCGCGCCGGCCGACTCCACTGTCGCAATCTGATTCTCAAGGCCGATCAGACTGTCCCTGACATCCGTCACGACCACCGAAGCGCCCAGCCTCGGCAGGGACTTCGCGCACGCGATACCAGTCACGCCGAGACCCACCACGACTATCGCGGCGCCCCCCAAATTCCGTGATCGTTTGTCAGCCATTTTCACCTTATGAACATCCAGACTCCGAGTCCGCTGAATACCGCGGCGACTATCCAGAACCTTTGCACAACCTGAGTCTCGCTCCATCCGATAAGCTCGAAATGATGATGCAGCGGGCTCATCCTGAAAATCCGTTTCTTGAACAGCTTGAACGACGCCACTTGCAGAACCACCGACAGCGTTTCCGCGACAAACACCGCTCCGGTCACCAACAGGAATATTTCGGCGCGCGTCAGGATCGCCACCGCCGCAAGCGTTCCTCCGAGGAACAGCGATCCGGTGTCTCCCATGAAGATCGCGGCCGGATTCGAGTTGAACCACAGAAAAGCGCCGACCGATCCCATAACCGCCGCGAGGACCGGAAGCAACGACCTGTCTCCGTACTTGGAGATGAAGTACATCATCGCGCCGCCGGTTGCCAAAAAGCAACCAGAAAGAAGTC
>JAKLIR010000523.1 GCA_022709505.1 bacterium
CATCTGCGGCGCCGCGACTATCTGAAGAAATATCTGCACATATCTTCGCCGGAGGCTTATGGCACGTGCATGGGCGATGTCTGCGAAACCGCGCCGCTGAATCCGAGCACGCCGTATGCGGCGTCGAAGGCTGCGGCCGACATGTTGCTGAAAACTTACCACCGGCAGTTCGGGTTCCCGCTTGTTACGGTGAGGGCCACGAATGTTTATGGCGCGCGGCAACAGTTGTTCAAGATTATTCCTCGGACGGTGATATTCATAAAGCTCGGGCGGAAGATACAGCTTCACGGCGGCGGCGCGGCCGTTAAATCTTACATCCATATACGAGACATTTCTCTGGGAGAGCTGATGGTTCTTGTTAACGGGAAGACCGGCTCGATCTATAACCTTTCGCCGGACGGCGGGATTTCGATCCGGGACGTGATCACGAAGATATGCGGGATGATGGGCGCAGCGTTCGACGATGTAGTCGAAATTGTGGGAGAGCGGCCGGGACAGGATGCCGCCTATGTGATCAACTCCACGCGCGCGAGGACAGAACTCGGTTGGCGGCCGATGACTGATTTCGACACGGGACTTCGCGAGGTCGTGGAATGGGTCGATGAATACTGGGACGAGATCGGCGCGCATGAACTCGAATACAAGCACAAACCATGATGTTACCATGAGGAGGCGGGAATGGCGTATATAGATTTCCTTTCGAAGATTCACAAATCGACGAAGAGAGACTATCTCGAAAGAGTCTGCAAGCACGACAAAGTCGAATGTTCCGAGAGAGCCGTGAAATTCGGCTACGACTATTGGGACGGGGACAGAAGCACCGGTTACGGCGGATACAAATACGACGGGCGATGGCGAACGGTCGCTGAAGAAATGGTGAAGCACTACGGCCTCGGCCCGGAGTCGCGCATACTCGACGTCGGCTGCGGCAAGGGGTTTCTCCTGTATGACTTCACTCAAGTCATCCCCGGCTGCACCGTCGCCGGGATCGATATTTCCGGTTATGCGATCGAGAATGCCAAGGAAGAGATAAAGCCGTTCATTCAAACCGCGAATGCGGCGAAGTTGCCGTTTGAAGACAAATCATTCGATTTCGTTTATTCGATAAACGTACTTCACAACCTTTACATACACGACCTATGGAGCGCGTTGAAGGAAAAGGAGCGGGTGTGCTCGGGGAACTCGTATCTCGTGGTCGAGACCTACAGGAACGAGCGCGAAAAGGTGAATCTCATGTACTGGCAGTTGACCTGCCGGGCTTTTCATACTCCCGAGGAATGGGAGTGGATATTCGATCAGACGGGATACAAGGGAGACCATTCTTTCATCACGTTTGAATAGCAGGCGAAAAGAAGCTTACGGTACAATCTTTTTTCCGAATGTGGAACTGATTAATAGTTGGACTGTGGAGTAAGCAGTCCGGGTTGAGCGTGTAGGAGTTTTCCGCTGATGTCGGGGGTCAAGTCCCGCACCGGGCCGGTCATTTCATCCATGCCGCCTTTTTCTATGATGCGCATGCCGCCTTTTCTGAATCCGAAGGTGTCCTCTTTGATCGGCGGATAGACTTTCTTGAATCCGGGCAGAAGGTTTTCCGAGGGGACTCTGATCGCGGTTCGCGCTTTCATGGAAACGAAGACGCTGTCCGGGTAATATTTCGTGAGGAAATCCATATATAGTTGCTGTTTATCCGGCTGGTTGAGGTAGCCGTAAGATCGTATGATCTGATATAGGAGTTTATCGTTGTCTTCCGCTTTGGTTTTTTGCTCCACCGCGCTTTGATACCATTTTATCGAGTGCTGGTACCAGCCTTTTTTGAAGTAGGCGTCCGCGAGCCGGATCATGGCGGCGCGGTCCCCGGCGCTTCTTTTCAGGATGTCGAGGTTCTTGTTTATTTCGTCGTCGTAGTTGGTGATCTTCGCCTGCGGTGTCAGCCACTCGCGTTTCATAATCGAGGGAACCGGTTCATCCGGCGGCAAACCTTGCGAGCCGCTCAGCATCTGGTACGCTGCGAGGTCGCCTGCTTTGACGGACATGCCGTCCTCGACTTTTATCATCGTGCCGAGTGATTTTTCGGCGTCCGCGCGATCGATGTGCGCGAGCCCGACCTTGAGATTTTGCCGCTGCACGACGAGGATGTCGCCTTCCTCGAACCCGGCGTTTCTTCCGGCGTTTATAGTAACTGATCCGTCGGAGTCAACGGAGGAAATCTTTCCGAAGACCGACATCTGGCAATAGGCTTTTCCCGTGAGGAAAAGAGCAAGCATTGCCGCTGTGATTACTACTGATACGAAAATGGTTTTTTTCATATTATCAGCGCCGGTTTTTTTT
>JAKLIR010000524.1 GCA_022709505.1 bacterium
GACCTCGACGAAATCGCCGGTCTCCTCCTGCGGCTCTCCTCCCTCGTCAAAGCCTGCCCCCGCATCCGTGAACTGGACGTGAATCCGCTCATGGTTCCGCCAAAAGGCCGCCCCTGCATCGCGGTGGACGCGAGGATCATTCTCGCCGGGAAATGACGCGGGCGCGGTTCACGAGCATTTCATCCGGGTGTTATAATAACCGGAATTCGAAAGCGGAATACTTTCACGACGGGGACATCGAGGCGGAAACATGAAACTTAACGAGGAACATCTTCAGAGAGTAATGCAATTGATGAGTTCGGGGCCGTACTTCAAGCTTCTGTCCATGCCGATCATTGAACTCGGGACGGGGCGCTCGGTGATCGAAATCGACATCGGCGAAAAGCATCTCAATGCGTTCGGCAGCGTGCACGGAGGGGTGTACGCATCCGCGATCGACACGGCGGCCTACTGGGCCGCCTACTGCGAACTGCCGGAGAAATCCGGCCTTACCACGATCGACATGAACATATCCATCCTCGCGCCGGCGAAGAGCGGAAAGCACATAGTGCGCGGCCGGAGCATTAAGGTGGGCCGCACCATAGCTCTTTGCGAAGCGGAAATCTTCGACTCCGGTGAAAAGAAACTTGCGCACGGAACCTCAAAAATGCTCGTAACATCGGGCTACCAAACGATCGACGACGTTGCGGCGTTCTCCGGCGCCCCATCGCTGCCGCCTAAGTTCATTAAATGAAAATCCCGTAACCACCCTCCACGATGTTCCACGACATAGTGTTTTTGGCGTCTCGCCCGCTCGTTGATTCTTTACATATTTCCCTCGTTCCGGTGCTCCGCGCCGGAACGCGATGCGAGGCCGCTCCCGCGGCCTTTATTTGCATTGCTTTTGAGTTGTATCAGCGCCGGGTCTCCTCACCCGGCCGCACAAGGGGGCGCTTTTGAAAAAGCGCCCCCTTGAGAATCCCCCACAAAACTTTCACTCTCGCAATGCCGCGCAAACGACGTGTCATTGCTTTTCGCACACATTCGCCCCACCCCCAAAATACCCACCCCTGACATCCGATGTCCCCTCTGGATTCCGGGTCTCAGCCCGGAATGACGAAAAAGAATCCCCTGAGTCTTTCTTTATATAATAAGAGAAAGCAATTCCGGCGCTCTCCCGGAATTGCGACGCGAGAAGTTTTGAAAAGGATTCCCAAGGGAAAACTTTTGAAAAAGTTTTCCCTTGGGCCGCCGGAGAGACGCGGCAATATATTGAGTTTTCCAGTGAATATGGATAAGATACGGCATGATGTGCGCGTGCGGGCGCACGCGCCGGAAAAGAGAATTTCATGCGGAGGTTTTCGATGAAGAAACTCGCAATTAAAGGGATGGTGCTGTTGCTTGCATTCGCGACAGTGGCGGTTGTGGCTGGGTGTTCGAAGCCGAAGCAGTCCGCGGGAGGAAAGATAGAACTTCAATTCTGGGGCGGCTGGACTGGGCCGGACCGCGGCCAGATGGAAAAGATAGTAAATCTATTTAATGAAAAGAATAAAGATGTTCACGTAACGCTGACTACGTACCAGTGGGATCCTCTGTTCAACAAGTTCCTGATGTCGATGCGAGCCGGGAACCCTCCGGACGTGATCGCGATGCACCAGACGGACATCCCGCAGTATGCGTCCATGGGACTGCTCGAACCGGCGGAAGCGGCGGTTTCCGAAGCGGGACTCAAGGCGGAGGATTTCGACGCACTCGCGTGGGACGGCTTCAAATATAAGGAAAAACTCTACGCGATGCCGCTCGACATTCACATGTTCGGGATGTACTACAACACGGACATGTTCAAGAAAGCGGGCCTCGACCCGGCGGCGCCGCCCGCGGACGGCGCTTCGCTGATCGAAGCCGCGAAAAAACTCACCCTGAAAGACGCCTCGGGTGCGATCGTTCAATACGGCATCGGAATCCCTTCCACACATCAGCATGCATACCGCTACTGGTACAGTCTGCTGTATCAGGCAGGCGGCGAATTCCTTGGAAAAGACGGCAAAGCGGCGTTCAACTCCAAGGCCGGAGTTGACGCTTACGCATTCATTCACGACCTCATCTACAAACACAAAGTCGCCCCCGAACAGGAGACCGACGTTGCGAAAGACTTTCAGGCGCGCAAAGTCGCCATCGTGTTCGAAGGCCCGTGGTGGGTGCCCGGAATGTCGGAAGTCAAAGGTCTGAACTTCGCCATCGCACCGTTCCCGAAAGTGTTCGGGAAGAAAGCGGTTTGGGCGAACGGGCACGGGCTGTGCCTGCCGATACAAAAGAACAACGACCCGAAGAGGCGCGCGGCGGTAA
>JAKLIR010000525.1 GCA_022709505.1 bacterium
TGCTCGCCGGGCCGGCATACCGCTCGACGGACGAAGCAAGACGGATCACAAGCATTCTGCGCGATTTAACAAAATAAGCGCTTCGGCACACGCGCGACTTTATTCAAAAAACATTAGCACCACTTCCAGCATTACGGCGCTCCTTTCTTTCGTCGTAAACGAAAAGGAGGCCGCGGGCCCCTTAATGCATTGCGTTTGAGATGTAGAGACGGGTCTCCGCACCCGTCCGCCCCGAAAGACCACCCCCGACGTCCTGTCTCCCTTGGATCCCGGGTCTCAGCCCGGGATGACGAAAAGAGAGGAGCCGGGATGACAAATATTATGGTGATGAAGATAAGCAGCAAGACCGCCCCGGGATGACGGGTGCTAAGGTGACATAACGAAATGACATGACACCGGAATAATGGAGAATGATTAGGTAATAATATGAGCAAGCAATGCCGCGTTGTTTATGCGGCATTGCGAAAGTGAAAGTTTTGCGGGGGATTCTCAAGGGGGCGCTTTTTCAAAAGCGCCCCCTTGAGCGGCCGGGTGCGGAGACCCACTGGGCCGAGACCCTGCGCTACATAAAACTTTAATACGCAAAGGACCAAAGAGCGGGCGGGACGCCCGCGCCCCAAGATAAAAGCGACTATGGCGCGGAGCATCTTAACGATAGAAGCGCCTTTCTCCGTCATTCCGGACTGAGATCCGGAATCCACGGGTGACAGGATGTCAGGGATGGCATGAGGGCGGAGTGGGCGAGGTCTTACAGAAACGAAGAGGAAAAGAGAGATCGAATCAGAATTCGAACGTCATTCCAACGCCGCATGGGGAAACTCTGTCTCCGAGTTCGCGTTTGAGAGCGAACAAAGCCG
The DNA here is from genome assembly GCA_022709505.1 of bacterium. Classification (GTDB taxonomy): domain Bacteria; phylum UBP15; class UBA6099; order UBA6099; family UBA6099; genus JAKLIR01. The sequence continues at coordinate 858 of JAKLIR010000525.1, forward strand.
GCAGGCCGGTGCAATGAGCGGTTCGGATGGTCTGAGGATCGAGGGTTTTCAGTGCGGCGGCCGTCTTCTGAATTTGATCTTCCGGCGCCCGTTCGAGATGGAACCCGCCGATTACGGCGCGGACCGGCGCGCCACCGGTGATTTCGGCGACATGCCGAAGCGTATTCACAACACCACGATGCGCGCAGCCGAGAAGAACTACGGCGCCCTTCCCTGAGTTCAGGATCAGAGCCTGATCATCCGCCAACGGGTCCGGGATTTCCGAGCCGCCCTCGCGCACGAAAAGCACCGGCTCAATCTTCTCGAAATCGTTCCTTACCGGAATCTCGCCCGTCGCGGTGATCCCCGGCGCTATCTCCGCCGCCGCGCTCTCAAGGCGGAGGGTTACACCATGCGACTCCAATTCAGCTCTGCTCGATGGCATTCCTATCGGCCTGAAACCAGCTCCGGGGAAAAGCGCGAGCTTTTCGGAGAACACCCCGGGATGAGCTATAAGCTCGAACGAAACGCCCGCTGCGAGAAGCGCCTTCACGCCGCCCGTATGGTCGTAATGCCCGTGGCTGAGAACAACTTTTTTCACCTCTTCGGGCTTGTGCCCGAGCCGTTGGAGATTGTTCAGCAGAGACATCCCCTGCCCCGTGTCGAACAATACCTTTTCCCCTTCGTTTTCGATCAGGAAAGAAAGGCCGTGTTCGCCAGTCAGGCCGACGCTTAGAGGAACGTTATTTTCAACTAAAACGGTGATTTTCATAGGAAGCCTTTCAGTTATTAATTACGAACGAGCAGGTGCGGCGTCATTTCAGGTCCGCGGTGCAGTTCGGGCATCGGATCGCCTTGATCGGGATCGCCGAAACGCAGAACGGACAATCTTTCGTCGTTGGTTCGGCCGGCGCCTCTTCTTGTTTGCGCTTCATCCTGTTGATCCCTTTGACCATCAGGAACACGACGAAAGCGATTATGACGAAATCGAGGACGGTCGATATGAAAACGCCGTAATTGATAGTCGCCGCCCCCGCCGCCTTGGCCGCGGCGAGTGTCTTGAAATGTTTACCGGACAGGTCGATGAAAAGGTTCGAGAAATCGATTTTACCGGCTATCAGCCCTATGGCGGGCATCACAAGATCGTTGACGAGCGAAGCGACTATTTTTCCGAACGCCGCGCCGATGATAATGCCTATGGCCATGTCCATTACGTTGCCGCGCGCGATGAATTCCCTGAATTCCTTAATCATCCGAACACCTCCGAAAATTCCGCCGCGCGCGCTCCGGCGCACACGGAGTTTCATTTCTTGGGTTTGCCTATTTTCAGCATCACGGCCCCGTGTGTCGGGACCTCCACCGAGAACGAGCCGTTGAACGATCCGAGGTCTTTGCGTTTCCAGAGGTCGCGCACGGGCTGAGCGCCTTTCAGTCCGAGGTCGCTCCATTTCGCGGTTACCTCGGCCCTTTCAAAGAACCGGTTAAAGA
>JAKLIR010000526.1 GCA_022709505.1 bacterium
ATTTTCGCAGAATTCATCCGATAAAGGGAGTGCCGCTGACGACAGTATCCCGGTTGGTGTAAAGAATGATACTCCCGCCGTTCTTGTAATATATTTCATAAAAAAATAAGTGTTACTCCGATGCCTGCTTAACTCAGACGGTTTTCTGTAATATTTCAAATAGTTCTGCCGAAACCTCATTCGACTTCACACACTCTTGGGTTCAGGGATGATTCTAAGGAGAAGATATTAACAAAGGGGCTCCTCTTTTTTATTTCGAATGACCCTCAATGATTGAATCCGGCGCAAAGCAGTGATATATAATTCATTGGTAAAAACTCGGCGAGGGGCTGAAATGAGAGAAAAAATGAAGAAAGTGGAGAATGCGGGAAAGGTAATAAAATACAGAAGAACACCTTGCGGTGTAGATTTAACACTTGAAAAAGGGACTGCCGCGATAAAGATTTGTTCGCCCGAAATCATCAGGGTTAGAGTCTGGGAAAAAGAACCTGAAACCGACTTTTCATGGGCTGTCGTGATGAAACAACCCAAGAAGTCGGATTTCAAGCTGACTTCGGACGACCACGATCTCACGATTGAAACATCCGTTCTGAAAGCCGTTGTTCACAAGAATCCATTTAAGATGACATTCTTCGATAAGTCACAAAGGAAACTGAGCGAGGATGCGATAGGCGCGGGATGGAAGGGCGGCGCCGTGATATGTGAAAAAAATGCAGTTCCATCTGAGCGCTTTTACGGGTTCGGAGAGAAGACTTTCCCGATCGACCGGCGCGGCTCGAAAATGGTTATGTGGAACACGGACAACCCTTTCTGCAAACCCGGCGGAGACCCTCTGTACGTGACTATACCGTTTTACATCGGCCTTCACAGCGGGGCCGCCTACGGGGTTTTCTTCGATTCGCCATGGAAATCGTGGTTCGACGTCTGCGCGTCGGGCGCTAAGAAAACGCTGGGATATAAGGCAGCCGGCGGGGACCTTAACTACTACTTCATGGCCGGACCGGATGTGAAGGGCGTGGTTTCGAATTTTACTCGACTCACGGGAAGGATGAATCTTCCGCCGAGATGGTCGATAGGAAATCACCAATCGAGATGGAGCTATAAAACGGAAAAAAGGGTGAGAAGCATCGCCAAGGGTTTCGCGGATAATAATATCCCGCTCGACGCCGTACATCTCGATATCCATTACATGGATAACTACAAAGTCTTTACGTGGAATAACAGCAGATTTCCCGAGCCGAAGCAACTCATGGACTCATTCTCCAAGGAAGGGCTCGGCGTCATTACGATAATAGACCCCGGAGTGAAGATAGAGAAGGGATACGAGTTGTACGAGGAAGGTCTTGAAAACGATTATTTTTGCAGAAGGGCGGACAGGCGTTATTTCAGAGGCGTGGTATGGCCGGGAGACACTGTTTTCCCGGATTTCGCCCGCAAGGATGTGCGAGATTGGTGGGCGGGGCATATAGCCGCGTTCACTGCCGAAAACAATGTGGCCGGTATCTGGAATGACATGAATGATCCGAGCGTGAACATACACCCGCATAAACGGATGATTTCAACGGACGATCTCATGCACACCGAGGAAGACGGCAAGGAGGTCCCACACCTTAAGCTGCGTAACATTTACGGACATGCGGAGGCCATGGCCACCATGGACGGGTTGAAAAAGGCGCGCCCCGACGAGCGGCATTTCATCCTGACACGTTCGGGCTATGCTGGAATCCAAAGGTTCTCAGCTATATGGTCGGGCGACAATTTCAGTTCGTGGGAACACCTCAGGATGAGCGTGCCGCAACTGTGCAACCTCGGGCTTTCCGGGGCGCCGTTCGTGGGCGCGGACATAGGCGGCTTCGGCGGGAACTGCACGCCGGAGCTATACGCGCGATGGATACAACTCGGTGTCTTTTATCCTTTCTGCCGAACGCACACCATGCTGCTGTCTCATCCGCAGGAACCGTGGTCGTTCGGTTCGAGGGTGACGAGGATCGCCCGCGAGTACATCTCGCTACGGTATAGATTGCTTCCTTATATATACAACACGTTTCATGAAGCCGCGCGGGACGGCGCGCCGGTCATGCGGCCTCTCGTTTACGAGTTCCCGAACGACGACCCGTGTCAGACCGTCGAAGACGAATTCCTGTTCGGGCCTTCACTGCTTGTAGCCCCCGTCATGCAAAAGGGCGCAGTGGAAAGGGACGTATATCTCCCGCCCGGCGAATGGATCGATTTCCGCACCGGGAAACGGTATCCGGGTAGTTGTTCGATCACTGTCAAAGCGCCGCTCGAAGAGTTGCCCCTTTTCATTCG
>JAKLIR010000527.1 GCA_022709505.1 bacterium
ATGGCGGGAGTTCTTCTCAGCCGCCGTTTTCTCACTATCGGAAATTCCATGTCATCTCTCCAATCCGATTTCCTCGTCAGTCAGATAGCAGGCCGGGTCCGGCGACCACGCGTCGCCTGTCACGGCCTCCGCCCTGACTCTGAAATTACCGCCGCATACGTTCAGAAATTTACATGCCGCGCAACGTCCCGTGACGTGTTTCTTCTTATCCTTCAGCCCGGCGAGCAGTTCGTCCGAAAGGTCGGTCCATATCTCACTGAACGGCCTCTCCTTCACGTTCCCTAAAGAATAGTGCCGCCAGAATTTGTCCGCGTACACGCTCCCATCCCAACTCACACACCCGATGCCCACGCCCGAACTGTTTCCACCGTTCATTTCGAGCAGTTTCATTACCTGCCCGGCGCGCGGGTTCTTCTCCCGCAACATTCGCAAGTAGAGATACGGGCCGTCTGCATGGTTATCAACCGTGAGCACTTCCTTGTCTATGCCGCGACGGTGAAGGTCCGCCGTTCTGTCTATAATCAGGTCAACGGTTTTCCTCGTTTCCTCATGAGTGAGGTCTTCTTCAATGAGCTTCGTCCCGCGCCCCGCGTAAACGAGATGGTAGAAGCAGATCCGCGGGATATCCTGCTCTTCGAGCAGATCGAATATCCCGGGTATGTCCCCGGCGTTTCTTTTGTTGATTGTGAACCGCAGGCCGACTTTTATCCCCTGTCGCTTGCAGGCGGCGATCCCGGCGAGCGCTGCGTCGAAAGCGCCGTTCACTCCTCGAAAACGATCGTTCGTCTCCCGCAGCCCATCGAGACTCACACCGACGTATGACAGCCCTATCTCCCTGAATTTCTCCGCCATCGCATCGTCGATGAGCGTGCCGTTTGTGGAGATGACCGCTCTCATTCCACGCGCAACCGCGTGCTTCGCAAGCTCGAAAAGGTCGGGCCTCAAAGTCGGCTCCCCGCCGGAAAACAGCATGACCGGCGCTCCGAAGCCGGCGAGATCGTCTATCAGCGCACGCCCTTCATTGGTGGTAAGCTCGCCTTCATATTCCATGTCCTTCGAGTGCGAATAGCAATGCACGCAGCGGAGGTTGCACCGCCGCCCCATGTTCCACACGACGACCGGTTTCTTATCCTCTGAAAACTGGAGCAGATGCGAAGGTAGTTTCGCGGAGTTCCGTTCGTATCTCAACGCGTCCGACGGTTCCACCGTTCCACAATATAGTTTGGATATTCCTATCATCTTTAATTCTCTTTTCTCCCGAAATAAGCCACGAGCGTTTCGACGAGTCCCGGGATCGTGTATTCCGCGGCGGCCGCCGCCGGTTCCATCCCGATTGATCGCAACGTCCCGGTCGTCACCGGCCCGATTGAAACAGCGGCGAACTTATCTTTGTTTTCCCCTACGAAATCAGATCCGAGCCTTTCGACGAAATTATTCGCCGTGGACGAACTTGTGAATGTTACAGCATCGACCTCGCCGCCGGCGATCATTCCCTTAATCGCGCCGGCGTCGATCTCAGCGGGGAGCGTCCTGTACGCGGTTATCTCTTCCACCACCGCACCTGCTCCCTTGAGAAGTTCCGCAAGAGCTTCGCGAGCAATGTCAGCGCGAGGCAGAAGGAATTTTTTCCCATTCAATTTCTCGATGCCGGCAAGGCCTTCAAATATCGATTCAGCCACATACTTCAACGGTTGATAATCCGGTGCAATCCCGAACTCATTAAGCTTCTTCGCAGTGGCGGGCCCGATCGCCGCCACTTTCACGCCGGACAACGCCCTCGCATCCCCGCCGGCGGTTCGAAGACGACGCATGAAATATTCAGCCCCGTTCGCGCTCGTGAAAATAACCCAGTCGAAGCAGCCGATCCGTGCAACCGCATCGTCGATAGCATCCCAGCTTTCCGGCGGTGCGATCGCTATAGTCGGCATCTCAACCACATCCGCGCCGAGACATCTCAGCCGGGTCGATAGTTCGCTCGCCTGCGACCTGCTTCTTGTTACTATAATTTTCCTCCCGAAAAGCGGCAGCCGCTCGAACCACTTCAAGGGTTCTCTCAGATTGTTCACCTCGCCCACAATCGTCAGCGCAGGCGGTTTCACCCTCTCGTTTTTCGCGATATCCGAGATCGTTGCCAAGGTTCCGGTCACGACTCTTTGCTTGGGCGTCGTGGCCCATTCGACGATCGACACCGGGGTGTCCCCCGCGCGCCCGTTCTCCATCAGCTTAGACGCAATCTCCGGCAGATTCTTCACGCCCATGTAAAAAACGAGCGTTCCTATCCCAGTCGAAA
>JAKLIR010000528.1 GCA_022709505.1 bacterium
ATGCCCCATACACCGCAACGTTAAGGAAGCTCTCGCCGGCGCTAAAGAAACCGACACGCTGGTGGTTATGAAATGCGTAAATTCCGCGCATCGCGTGTGGGCGAACGAGGCTGGCAAAAAGGCGTTCGACCTCGACGCGCGCAACGCATCTCTCACGGAACTGATAGAGGTCGTCGGCGGAGACAAGGCGCGCATTCTTTTCCATGAAGGCAAACTCGACGCCGGAATCATAGCCACCGGGCAGTGTATCGGTATCTGCCGCGAAATACTTCCCATGAAAGAACTTTTCAAACGCATCATGACTGAAGCCGAGGATGTTATTAATAAGATAGGCAAATAGTTCACGCAATATTGCGATACGCCTGATATGATCTCGGTGTTGCAACCGAAGGTATTCACGGGTACGGGACGTCAGATCGTTCAACGGGATTAGCGATGCGGCTGAAAAAACATCTGAAAATAAAAGGTAATTATGAATATATATGGAGAAAATTGAGTTGAGAAAAATCATTCCCGCAATTTTGATCACAATCATTCTATTCCCAATTGCCGCCGTATCGGCGGAAGTAAATGCTGGTAAAAGCGCGCAGGAAACTTTTGATGCCGCAATGATACTTTTCTTTCAGGGAGTATCCATACCGGCTATGAATATGCTGAGAGAAAACATAGCGGCGCATCCGGACCACGTGGAGAGCTACAGCGCACTTGCCATGGGAGTAGCGATGGGATTTATGGACCCTTTTTACGAGGGTTCGCGGGATGAAGTTTATGATTTAATAGCGAAGGCGGAGAAATTGGGGCCGGACAACAAATGGAACCACATAGCTAAAGTGATTTTGTATTTGACCGACTATGTTAAAGGCGATCTTTCCGCGATCAGGAAAGCCGAGAAAGAGGCTAAGACGGCTGAAAAGTTAGAACCGTCCGCCGGAGAACCGGCATTCTTACTTTGGGCGATGAATAAGTTCTTTTTCGGAAATAGGAAAACCGCTAAAAAGTATTATGAGAAAACGGTACGCAACGGGATGCGGTATGTGAATTCCCACTATCTTATATTTTTCACGGAAAGTTTCTTCGGTTCATGTGATAGCGCGGTGGAGGATGCTCTGATAGGTTTCAAAGAATCGCCGGAGAACATGAAAAAAATGTTCGAATGCACGAATGAACCGGATATCGGACCGAGGGACATTGCGCTCTCCAACTGCTACTACTGGAAGGGCCTGAAGTATCAGAAACTCGGCGGAACGAACGAAGATATTGAAGCACAACTGAGAAAAGCTGTAGAAATATGCCCCAACTTCTATTGGGCGAAGCGTTTCCTCGCGCAACTTTTGGAAAGAACGGGCCGGACTGAAGAAGCGGCGAAAATTATGTCAACTATCCCGACGGCGAACTGATTTAAACCGGATTCGTCGTTGGAACACCGAATCCTCGATAATAACATTTTACGATCTCAAGAAAATCCGTGAGAAAGCAATGTTATTAACATTCACCATCTGTTGTAATTGTGGTCGTATTTGCCGATCCCTTCTATCGGGAATGCGGCGCCTTCGATTGAAACTTTGCCGCTTGCTTTCACCAACAGTTCGAAATAATCAATGTTTATGTATGGCAGTACAGGTGGTATTTTTTTAATCATTCTGTGGTTGTGGAAAGGTGTTATAGTCAGGTTGAGGTCGGGAGATGTTATGTTGAACGATTCGTCCGGAGCATCGGGATTGAATGAAAAGTCTGCGGGTGAATGCAGATATCTATATTCCGAGCCCGTCCATAAAAGAGTGTAATGGTGCGGTGTACGTCCGTCATACATGCAATCCATAACCACTCCGGAAACATCCGGCGACCAGAAGTGAAACCAGTTCGCAGCGGAAAGTCTTGGTTGCACTCCCCATGCGTGCTCACAATATCCGTATCCGCCGAGACGATAATCTTTCCCGTCGAATGAGATATTTCCTTCGATATCATTGCGGACGGATTGCAATATGGAGTAATCGATCCTTTCGGAAACAAGTTTATTGCGGTGCATTGTCGAACGCGGCGTCTGAACAATGGATGCCTTCATCGACGCGGTTTCGACATCCACATTCCATTTTTCTTCCGCTCTTCCGTGAAAAGAGAGGCTGCCCCATTTTCCTTTTGCTGAAACCGAGACGCTATCACCGGCCGCGGCTCTTATTTCAGTGAGTTGCTCTGTGACGGTCCTTTTTCCGCTGTCGAGGTCGATTGCTGTAAGAGAAACGTACCCCGCAGGAAACGACTGCATTGCGAGAAAAACGAAATAAACG
>JAKLIR010000529.1 GCA_022709505.1 bacterium
CCATGTTCACCATGGGCTCGATCGCCGCCGTCATTCCTTCCACGATCTCCGGGCCGTGTCCTGCTTTCCCGAAATTCGGAACCTGCGGATCCTCGTGCATTTCCCGGCCTATGCCGTGTCCCACAAGCGCACGCACCACGCCGTATCCTTCCTTTTCAGCCACCGCTTGTATCGAGTTCGAGACGTCTCCGATTCTGTTTCCCGGCGTCCACATGCTCAAACCCTTCTCGAGGGCGGCCCGCGTGGTGTTCATTAAATTTTCAATTTCCAGCGGCGGCTGGCCTCCTATGAAAAAGGTTTCCGCTCTGTCGCTGTGGTACTCCTCGAGGATCACTCCGCAATCTATTCCGACAAGATCGCCTTCCTCGAATTTTCGATCTCCGGGTATCCCGTGCACCACCTGTTCATTGAACGAAATGCACAGCGTTCCCGGATATCCTCTGTAACCCTTGAAAGAGGGGATTCCTCCTCTTTCCCTTATGAAGTTCTCGGCCTTGCGATCGATGTCTATCGATCTCAGTCCGGGTTTCAGACTTTCTCTCAGCATGTCGAACACCGCGGCGAGGAGTTTTCCCGACCTCTTCATCGCGGCAATTTCGTCCGCCGTTTTTATATTTATTTTTCGAGCCAAATTCCTTCCTTCATCCAAGAAGCTCAAACACTTTCGCGCTTGTCTCCTGAGGCGAACCGTGCAGACCGACTTCCTTTATGAGACCTTTGCCTTTGTAATATTCCACAAGGGGCGTCGTCTGTGCATGGTAGGCGCTTAGTCTCTGTCTTATTACTGTTTCATTGTCGTCGCTCCTCTGAATGAGGTCGGCGCCGCATTTATCACATTTCCCTTCCACTTTCGGCGGTTTGCCTGTTATGTGGTAGATCGTGTTGCAGCCGGGGCACATCCTGCGCCCGGTGAGCCTTTGCACGACTTCTTCATCCGGTACGTTCAGATAGATCACCGCATTGATCGCTCTGCCGTTCTTTTTGAGAAGCGCGTCGAGCGCTTTCGCCTGATCGAGCGTTCTCGGGAAACCGTCGAACAAAACACCCTGCGCCGCGTCTATGGAAGCAACTTTTTCATCGACGATCTTTATAACGACTTCGTCCGGTACGAGTTTGCCGCCGTCCGTGTACTGCTTTGCAAGTTTCCCTGTTTCAGTCCCGTTCTTTATAGCTTCACGAAGCATGTCGCCGGTCGATAGGTGAAATACTCCGTATTTTTCCTTAATATGCTCGCTCTGCGTTCCTTTCCCAGCTCCGGGAGGTCCGAAAATCACGAGATTCAATGCCGCCATTTTGTTATTCTCCTCTTAGCGCGCCGGCCTATATGACGCTTTTTTTAATTAGAATCCCTCGTAATGCCTCATTAGTAATTGCGCTTCTATCTGATTGACGGTATCAAGTGCGACTCCGACCACGATCAATATCGACGTGCCTCCGAGCCCGAAAGCGGTCAGCTTGGTTACTCCGACGACGATTGACGGCAGGATGGCTATCAATCCGAGGAACAACGCTCCCATGAAAGTTATCCGGACCATTATTCTTTCGAGATAGTCCGCTGTCGGCTTTCCGGGCCTGATTCCAAGTATGAATCCGCCGTGCTTCTTCATCCTGTCGGCAACATCCTTGGGGTTGAATACAACCGCGGTATAAAAGTACGTGAATGCGAATACGAGTACGAAATATATGAAATTATACAAAACGTTCGTACTGTTGAATTCCATAAGCAGCTTCTGCGCCGCGGAACCTCTCGGAAGCCACTGTGCGATCGTCGCCGGGAACATCAGGAACGATATCGCGAATATGATCGGAATAACGCCCGCTGTGTTCACCTTTAGAGGAATATATGTGGTTTGACCGCTGATGACTTTGCGTCCTATTATCCTTTTCGCATACTGCACCGGTATCTTGCGCTGCCCGAGGTGAATGAAAATAACGAACGCTATCGTGGCAACCATGATGAGCAATAGAATAACAAGCCCGAAGTACTGGCTGTTCATGTATGATACTTTAATAGTCTGCCAGATCTGTTGCGGGAGCGAACCGACGATCCCTATGAAGATTATGAGAGAAATGCCGTTGCCCACGCCCTTTTGGGTTATCTCCTCGCCGAGCCACATGAGAAACGCCGTGCCGCCGACGAGCGAAATGATTACGATTATCCTGTAAGGCCACGTATCGTTTTGCAGGATTCCGCCGCTTCCGTGAAGCATCCAGTACATCCCGATCGCTTGAAAGAACGCGAGGCCTATCGTGAGATATCTCGTCCACTGTGCGATCTGCTTC
>JAKLIR010000053.1 GCA_022709505.1 bacterium
AGGATAAAATCATCATACGCCATTATCAAAATCACGCACGACGGAAAGCTGTATTACACCGAGGCGGCACATCTGAAAGGTCCGGACGGCCCCTCGAAATGAGCGGCCGGAACCGCGATAAAGACTGAAGAACCCGACATGGGAGGCGGACGAAAAGCCATGAAGTACATAGTGAACAACAAAACCATCGAGCTTAAGAAAGGCGACATCGTTCAACAGGACACGGACGCGATAGTTAATGCCGCGAACGAAGCTCTGGTGATGGGAGGTGGAGTGGCGGGAGCGATACTGAGAGCCGGAGGTTACGCCATTCAGAAGGATTGCCATTCCAAGGCGCCCATAAAAGTGGGAGAAGCGGCGATCACGACCGCCGGTGTTCTAAAAGCCAAGCACGTTATCCATGCCGTCGGCCCGCGGCTCGGCGAGGGAAACGAAGACGAAAAACTCAAAAACGCCACTCTGAATTCTCTGATTACGGCCGACCGGAATAATCTTAAGAGCATTTCATTCCCGGCAATCAGCACGGGGATCTTCGGTTATCCCGTGGAACGGTGCTCGAAGATAATGCTCAAGACCACGATCGAATACTTGAGCGGTAAAACGGTGATTGATCTCGTCGTGTTCGTGTTGTTTACCCAAGCTGATTATGACATCTTCGAAAAGACACTGATGTCCATTACAAAATCTTGATTCCCGATTCAAAGGAAAGACACATGACAAAAAAAGAAAGAGTTTTGAGAGCGATCGAATTCAGAAAGCCGGACCGCGTCCCGTTCACATGCGTGGCGCCGGGTATCAGCGACATTTTTTACAGGCAACCGATGCCGGCGGCGGATTGGCAACCTGATGAAGGGTTCTATCCCAACATCCATCCGCTCATCTACGCTATAAGCGGCTGGAAATATGAAAAAAAACTTCCATGGAACGTGCAGTCGCCGGGGTTCGAACGTCAAGATGAATTCGGCTGTATATGGAAAAGCGCCATCAGCGGAATAGGAGAAGTCGTGAGAAGCCCGTTGAAAAACCTCGAAGAGGTGGACTCACTGCCGATCCCCGACCCCCGCGCGAAAGGCAGAATGGAAAGGTTTATCGCATACCAGAAACTTCTCGCGGGAGACAGCTTCGTCCTCGGGCTCCTTGAGAACGGGATATGGGAACGCTCGCATTTCCTCAGGGGATACGAACAGATTTTAATGGACATCATCACCGACCCGGAAGGTGTGGGGAAACTGCTCGACAGGCTGATGAACGAGTGGTACGTTCCTTTGATCAATATCTTCGCGGACACCGGGGCGCACGGCGTCATGATGACCGACGACTGGGGAACTCAGAAATCGCTCATGATACGTCCGGCGACGTGGCGCTCGCTGTTCAAGCCGCGATACGCGCGGCTCATCGAAGCCGCCCACCGGCGAGGCCTTAAATTCTTTTTACACAGTTGCGGCCACATCCACTCCGTCATTCCCGATTTCATCGAAATAGGGCTCGACGTTCTTCAGAAAGATGACATCGCTTTCATGGGCCTCGAAGAGCTTGCTCACGCTTGTTCCGGAAAAATCTGTTTCATGAGTTCACTCGACATGCAAAGGACAATGCCCGGTGCGAGCGACGCGAAAATATTCGAGGAAACCCGCCGGATGATCCGGCTTTTCGCAGTGAACAACGGCGGACTGATCGGAACATACTACCTGCAACCCGAGGCCGCCGGCGCCACTTGGCGCCAAATGCTGCTCATGCACGCCGCGTTCATCGCCTACGGCCGGTATCCGATAAAGTAAACCGTACCCGATAGTTTCGGGCCAAAAAAAAAGCTCCGGTTTGCGCCGGAGCTTTTTCGGTGATCTCGGTAATTTATCCCGGATTAAAATTTAGGATTGGGGTTTATTTACCTGTGACTCTTCCCACATACTCGTCGATTTTCCGCATGACGGCGTCTGCTTCGAGATCGAGCCCCATTTCATGGCCCGACTCTTCGAACCACACCAGCTCTTTCTTTTTCGATGAAATCTTTCTGTTGATGATCTTCGCCGCGTTGGGATCCACGACCGTGTCTTTCTTCGACTGAAGGATGAGAATCGGCCTGTCGAACTTCGAAAGCCTCTTTTCAACTTCCTTGGAGGCTTCGTAGAGCGAAGCGAAGGCTTCCGTGGAGAAGAACGGATAATTTGTATCGTTCTTTTCCTTAAGATATTCGTCGTTGTAAGAGTTCGGGCTTTCCCAGAATTTGAAAACTTTAGCGAGGAGCGGAGACAACGGGCTCATCGGGTCCGCGAATTTGAGCGCGGCGGCCATGAGAACCACGTTGGAGACAACATCGGGATGCCTTATCCCGAGATCGATTGAAACGAGTCCGCCCATGGAGAGACCTATCACGATGATCTTCTCCGCGTGTTCAGTAAGCTCGTCAAGCGCGGTCTCCGCGTCCTCGAGCCAATCTTCGTATGTCGTTCCCACCATGTCGTGAGGAACGGTCCCGTGCCCGCGAAGGATCGGGAACCTGTAGGCTATTCCGCGTTTTTCAAGATACGGCGCAATCCCTTTCACGCAATCGAGCGACGACGTGAATCCGTGGAGAACAAGCGCTCCGTATTCGGACTTTCCGTCCTTCACCGGATAGGATCTGAGACCGCTCGTATCCGGTTTTTTGATCGGCACTTCTATCGGCACGAAACACCGGTTGAAATCGATGAGATTGGAAATCTCCTTCATTACGTTGTTCGTGTATTCGCGAAGTTTCTCATGGGAGACTTTCGAAATATCCTTATCGTCGAAATAGATCGGCTTGCCGTATTTGAGCGTGATCGGCGCTTTCTTCTGGATCGGCGGCATTTCGAGGCGAGGGTACATCTCGGGGGGGAACGCCTGTCCGGTCCCTGAAACCCCCACCGGAATAATCGGCACTCCGGCCATGATAGCGAGTCTTACCACACCGGTCTTCCCTTTGAGCAATCCGGTTTCAGGTTCGAGTTCGTCACGGGACACTTCCTCTTCTCCCGGTATCGTGCCTTCCGGGAATATCCCAAGCAGCCAGCCCTCTTTCAGGCGGTTGACCACTTCAGTGATGCCTTCATCGTCGCCGCCGCGTCGGATGAACACCGATTCGGTCAGGTCTATCATCTTGCTGAGTATCGGCCAGTCGGTGAATTCGCTCTTCGCAATAAAATGAATCTCTCTCTCGGAACTCGACCCGAGCGCTTGCACGTCCAGCCAACTCTGGTGGTTCGCGGCGATGATCGCTCCACCTTCCACCGGCACATTCTCAACACCGAGGATTTCAATATTGTTGTTCTTCGTGAAACCGTCCATCATCGATTTCTTTATCATGTGAACGATTGCTTCACGAACCGGCTGATAAATACCCGTTGCCTTTGCTACTTCCAATGCACCACCAAGCATCATGTCAACCGGCCTTGCCACCTTGTTTAGTAATTCATAACGCTCCATTCGAAACTCCTTTCCCTGTCGCTTGTGTTGTCCTATTATTAATAGTAAGTTTTGAATTATATCACGGATCAAATAAATCTCGTAGAATAAATTCAACTTTGTTTTAATAATCAGAATATTACATGTGAGACCTTACTGTTTAATTATTGAGTACCATATCATATTGATTAATATAGTCCTCAATGTTAAAATCCGGAAAATGAAATCGACCGGAAAATCGTATAAGGATAGGATAATAGTAGCGCTCGACACGCCTTCTTATGACGCCGCCGCCGCTATAGTCGAAAAAATCGGGGACAATATTTCGTTTTATAAAGTAGGCCTTGAGCTTTACACGGCGGACGGCGAACGGGTGCTCGACCTACTTCGGGCCGCCGGCAAGGAGATATTTCTCGATCTCAAACTGCACGACATTCCCAACACGGTGGGACGGGCAGTTTCGTCAATTGCAAAAAAGAAAGTGGCGCTCACGACGCTGCACACGTCGGGCGGACTTGAGATGATGAAAGCCGCGGCCGCCGCATGTGAATCCCCGCTGAAAATTCTCGGAGTCACCATTCTTACGAGCATCAACGAGGAAACGCTAAGGAACGACGTCTTGAACGAGAGGTCCATACCGACGCTTGTTTCGCACCTCGCTGGAAAAGCGAAGGAAGCGGGATTGCACGGCGTTGTGGCCTCCGCGCTCGAGCTGTCCCTTCTCAGGGAGAAGCTTGGAGACGATTTTCTCATCGTCACGCCGGGCATAAGGCCCGCCGGAAGCGATATCGCAGACCAGAAGCGAGTCGTGACCCCGAAAGAAGCGTTCAAGAGAGGCGCGAGCTACATAGTGGTCGGGCGGCCGATTACCGGCGCTTCCGACCCCTCGGACGCCGCACGACGAATAATAGACGATATTGACCTTTGACGAGGTTCGACATTAATGTCAAAAGATCACGACAAAGCAACATCTCATTACAACCTCGGTATCCAATACGAGCGGGGCGGCGAGATGGGAAACGCCGTTCGCGAGTATGAGAATGCGGTAAGAACGGACCCGCGCTTCCCCTACCCCTACAAAGCTCTCGGCGAAATTCATTACAGAAACGGGCGCCTCGACGATGCGCTCTCGATGCTCAGAAAATCCCTCGACCTCGACCCGGATTGGATCGAAGCACTCGGCGTGTGCTCGGACATTCTCTTCGACATGGGCGACACCGATAAAGCCGTTCCGATGCTCGAAAGAGCGATTCAGGGAGACCCCGGCAACCTTCACTACAACGCGCAGCTCGGCCGGATGTTTATAGCGCAGGGACGTCTCTCCGAGGCGATCGAGCTTCTGCAAAACGCCATCCGGATGGACCCCGCGGATGTTAAGTTCAACTACTACCTCGCCGTGGCGTTCGGCAAACGCGCGATTCAAGACCTCGATAAATCCATCGAATACTGGAAAAAAGCGGAAACCGCTTCCCCTGACGATCCCAAGATTCAACGTAACCTCGGAATCGCTCTCTTCTCACGCGGCCTCATGCCGGACGCCACGAGAGCGTTCAAAAGAGCCGTCACCTTGGACCCGAGCGACCAAGTCGCAGCGAATTTCATCAAATTTTCCGAAAGCGCCGAGTGAAATTGGACAGAAAAAATTACACATCTCCGGCAAAGATTAACTTCTTTCTCGACATCCTCGGGAAACGTGGAGACGGCTACCATAACATCGTCACATGGATGCAGTCCATCGACCTGTGCGACAAGATAATTATCTCACGCTCGCCGCTCGATTACTCGACCCTCAGGACTCAGGAAAGCGACGACATGCCTTTCGGGAAAAGAAACCTTTGCATTAAAGCTTACGACGCAGTGCGCGACGGCACGGAAATGGACCCGTCGGACACTATAGAAATAACACTCGATAAAAAAATCCCACTCGGTTCCGGACTCGGAGGAGGAAGCAGCAACGCCGCGTCCGTCATCAATGGGATGAACGAAGTTTTCGAGCTCGGTCTCTCATACGAGAAAAAGCTGGATATCGCGGCGAAAGTCGGAAGCGACGTGCCTTTCTTCATCAGCGGCGGCGCGGCGCTCGCAAGAGGCCGCGGGGAGATTCTCGAACCGATGCCGCCCTTCCCCGCTCCGCTTTGGATCGTCATCGCGAAGCCCGATTTTTCAGTTTCGACCGGCGACGCTTACAAGTGGATAAAGAACGACGCAACTTCGAAGGAAATAAAATCCTCCGAAATCATCTCAAAAACACTTTCGGGAGATACCCAATTCCTCGTTGATACGATGTACAACGCATTCGAGCAAGTAGTATTCGAAAAGCACCCGTATCTCGCTGCTCTCAAAAACAAACTGAAAGAAGCAGGCTGTATCAAGGCTCAAATGACTGGAAGCGGCTCGGGAATATTCGGCGTATGCGAAGATGAACAAACTGCGGGAAAGGTCGTTGAAAACCTCGCCGCCGAGCAGTTGCAGTTCCTCGCCGCCTGCAAGACTTTTTGATTTGGAAATCATATAAGTGAAGCATAAAAGTAAAATTTCAACCGAACCGCGAAAAGTAATAATCCTCGGTGTCACAGGATCGATAGGCGGCCAAGCAATGGAAGTCGCCGCGCACCGGAGCTCGGCTTTTCGCATAGCCGGCGTTTCATCTTACAGAGGCGGCGTCACGTTCGAGCGAATCATAAGAGAGCATCGCCCGGGCTGCGTTTGCATCGGCGCCGCTTCGGAGATGTCCAAGCTCCGTAAATCGGCATCGGAACTCGGCTTCCGGCTCTACGGCGGAGACGACGGTTTGTGCGACATGATATGCGAGTGCCCGGCGGACACCGTGGTGAACGCCATAGTGGGAATGGCCGGACTTAGGCCCGCGTTGATCTCCCTCGAAACCGGCAAGAATCTGGTGATGGCCAATAAGGAAAGCATCGTCGCGGCAGGAGATTTGCTCAAACGGACGGCGAAGGCGAACAGAGTCAGTATCATTCCGGCGGACAGCGAACATTCGGCTATTTTCCAATGTCTTCAAGGCAGGTCGGCGGCCGAAATCGCCGGGATAACGCTCACAGCATCCGGCGGCCCTTTCCTGAACAGAAAAAATCTTAGATCAGTCACCCCTAAGCAGGCGCTCGCACATCCGCTCTGGAAGATGGGCCCGAAGGTTTCCATCGATTCAGCCACCATGATGAACAAGGGCTTCGAGATAATCGAGGCGTCTAAACTTTTCGATATTGCCCCGGATCGGATTTCCGTCGTAATCCATAAGGAATGCATAATCCACTCGCTCGTGGAACTTACGGACGGCTCGATGATAGCACAGCTCGCGGCGCCCGATATGAGGCTCCCCGTGGCTTACGCGATGAACTATCCCAATCGCATTCAAGCACCGGGAGTGAACGCATTGTCCTTGAAAGAAATAAACTCACTCACGTTCGAAGCGCCGGATGAAAGGAAATATCCGTGCCTCGAACTCGCTCGTTTATCAATGAAAATCGGAGGCGTCGCACCGGCGGTGCTTTGCGCGGCGGACGAAGTCGCGGTCGGCGCTTTCTTGAAAACGGAAATCTCCTTCGAAAACATCTATAGAGTCCTCGAAGGAACTCTTTCCAGTCTCGACGCATCCCTGAAGGCCGATCCCGGCGATATCGAAAACATCACGGCGGCCGATCGCGAAGCAAGAAAGAAGGCGAGAAATCAAATAAGAAAAATGAGAGCCTGAAAGAAAACCATGTCCAACAAAACTAAAACGACAGTTTTCAAGTTTTCCGTGATAACGTGCATCATCCTTGCGGCCGCGCTGATCCAAATGTCGCGGATGTACTTTTCCGCAAGAGTGGGGATGCCGGTGGGATCACGTTCCAACGCACAATCACACCTCGAAACAATTTCGAGGAACAACATCAAAGCGGATCGCAAAGCCGGCATTGTTTATTCAGAGAGAAACGGCGTGAAAACGGTTTTTACAATCGATCCCAAGCTCCAGTCGATCGCCGAAAGACTATTGATAAAATATGATCCCGTGGTGGGAGTTTTCGCGGCGATCGAACCGAAAACCGGCGCCGTCAAAGCGCTTGCGGTTTATACTCGAAAAAATGCCGACCTCGTTTCGGCATATCCTTTCGCCTCATTCCTCGACCCGATAGCGAGAAACAGCACCTATCCGATGGCTTCGATAGCAAAGATCGTCACCTCCGCCGCCGCTTTCAGGCTGGGATTATCAAGTCCTTCCGAATCATACACGTGCACGGGCAGAACCGTCGTAAAGGGCGGTTCGGTCTCAGACGCGGTCGGAGAATCGCATGGGCCCATAACGACCTCTGAGGCGTTCGCGAGATCGTGCAATTCGACCTTCGCGAAGATTGCGATGAAAATCGGGCGAACGGAACTAATGCGGGAATACGACGACTTCCTTTTCAATCGCAGAATACCATTCGATTTCCCACTGCTCGAAAGCACGGCTGCGATACCTGAAGGAGACATCGGCCTCGCAAACACCGGTGCGGGATACAGAGGCGCCACCATGTCGCCGCTGCACGCGGCGCTCATCGCGGCGACCATCGCCAACGGCGGAAAGATGCCCGCTCCATATATAGTGCAGAGTATGATGAGCGGCGGCAAGGTCAAATATAGGGCAAAACGATCATTCCTTTTGAAATCAATCTCGGAAAAGACAGCGCGGCAGATAAGCGAAATGATGGTTTCAACCGTGCATCAGCAAGGTTGCACGGCCTACAAGGGATTTTATAAAAACGGCAGATATACCGCCGGTGATGCGAGAGTAGTAGGCAAAACAGGATCATTAAACGGAAACGACGAAACGGAGAGCTTCACATGGTTCGTCGGCCATGTTCAAAACGAAAACCCCGACATCGCCATTGCCACAATGATAATGAACGACGGCATGTGGAAAATTAAAGCTGCTTCATACACCGGTCAGTTCTTCACGACGCTGGCGAATGAAAAAGATTAGAATGACCCGCAAACAGATTGTTTTATTCTCATCGGCCGGAGCGGTCGTCATTGTGATTTTGACCGCGCTTCTCTGGGCGGGCCCGTGCGGCAACAGACCCGCGCGCCTCACGGCCGGCGCCGAGGATTGTTCCTCCACTGCTCTTGAAATAATCAAATCCGGTGATTGGGACACCGGCGATTCGCTTTACCGGCTTTGCTCTAATATCACCCCAAACGCCGAAATAGCCGACACTTCATATACGTCGCTCATGCGGCCGCGCGCCGAATTTACGTCCCTCATGAACGGATGGACTCTCCCGTGGCCGGCGGCGGACGGCTCAACCCCTCAATCGATTACCACCGATCAAGCATCCGTTCTGATAGATAAACTTTCAGCGTTCTCGAATAAAACATCGGACGAGCAAACCGCTTCTCTCGCCTTACTCGCGAAAGCAGCCCTTCTCTACTACTCAAACAATTTCGGCGAGTGCGTCAAACTACTTTCAGGAAACGACTTCTCGGAAACTCTTTCAGAGTACGCCTCCATTCTTAAAATTGCCGCTCTCGTTAAAAACGGCGAGAACGACGCCGCCATCGCTCAATCCGAAAAATTCATAAACGACTTTCCCGATTCAATTAACAAAATAGATGTCGTGGTTTGGGGATCGAGAGCTTTTACCGCCCAAGGCAAACTTCAGACCGCGGCTCAAACAGCCCTCGACGCCGTGACGAGCGTGCAGGGAGATTCGTTTTCAAAGGGCCGCGCCATCGCATACGCGGCGAGCCTTTTCGCCGCCAACGGTGAAACGGCAACCGCGGCGAAACTCCTCGTTTCAATAGCCGAGAATTATCCCACCACGGACTTGGATTCCGACCTGAATTCTCTCATCACGGACCCAATAGCCGCCGCTCTCAACATCGGCCAACGCGTGTCACTGTCGAAATATTTCATCGAAAAACAAAGAGGTTTTCCGGTTAAACGGTTCCTATTCCAGTTCAAGGATCAATTGACACCTGAAGGCGTCTTCCTGCTTGCGAAAGCCGAGTACCTAACGGGCAGCCCGTACAAATCTGGAAAATTACTTGAGTTTTTATCTTCAAGAAATCCGGATCCATCGACTAAAGCAAAGGCTTGTTTCCTAAAGGGTCAGATGCTCTTCAAATCGGGGCTCTACTCAAAAGCAGCGGCGATGCTTTCCGTCTGCGCGTCAAACTACACTGAGGTCGAGAAGGATTCCCTGACGCTTCTCGCAAAGGCCTTCGCGGCTCTCGAAAACGAGGAAGCAAGACTGAAAATCATCACGAAACTCGTGGGGAAATACCCGGACACAGAAGGCGCAGACGATCTTCAATTGCAGATCGCAAGAAAATATCTGAACATGGGCCTGACTTCTAAAGCCGTCGAAGCGTACGCGAAATTCGAGGCGTCTTTTCCCTCAAGCCCACTCTCGGCGGAAGCATTCTTCTGGCTCGGCCGCCTCGCACTCGATTCGGGCGATACTAAAACCGCAGCGGAGTGGTTCGGCAAAGTCCGGGACAAATTTCCATATTCGTATTTCTATTACAAGAGCTGCGAATATCTTGAGAAAATAGCAAAACCCGAGCAGGCGAAGTCAACCGATTCGGAGGAACCGGCGGACCTCGCTATCCTGATCCCCAAGAGCAATCCACACATATCAAACGGAAATCTTCTCCGAAAACTCGGCCTTTTCGACATGGCCTCAAGAGAGTTCGAAGCCGCCGGATCAGCCTCTCCCGAAGATGCGGCCATCGGAAAATCCCGAATTCTTCACGACTTGGGGCAGTATGTGGAATCCACTAAAACGCTTGAAAAAATCGCATCCGTAAATCCGCTCTTTTACAAAAGATTGCTAAATGACTATTCGCTCGAAGACATATTTTTCTCGAAAAAGTTCTCCGATATCATTGCCGCAAATGCTGAAAAAAACGGAATCGATCCGGAATGGATTTTCTCCATAATCAGGCAGGAAAGCAGATTTCAAGCCAAGGCGAGATCGAGTTCCAACGCACTCGGACTCATGCAGATCATACCTTCAACCGGAGCGTGGATAGCCGAAAAAACACATCGGGCGGGTTATTCAACCGCCGATCTGTACGATCCCGCATTGAATATCGAATTCGGAGCATGGTATTTCAACTATCTGACAAAGAAATTCGATGGAGATACCGTCCGAGCGGTAGCGGCGTACAACGGAGGTCCCGGAAACGTCACGAAATGGGTCGATCGACTCGGTTATACCGACACGGACCGATTCATTGAGAGGATTCCTCGCGGCGAAACTCGCGAATATGTAAAAAAAGTCATTCTGAATCATTATATATATTCGACTTTGATAAATAGAAAACTCGATAAATAAACAGTTTTTTATTTTCTTTAGACAAAAAAACCGATACCTGTTAAAATTTAAAAAAGGCAATAAACGGCAAACAGCCATGATGACACTCGAAAAAACACTAAAGGGAAATAAGCTTATCATAAAGCTCGGCGGCAGAATCGGCGGCGAGTCTTCGATTTCGATGTACCGGGAAATCAAGAGTTTGCTCGACGACTACAAGGACGAGAATGTGGTGCTCGAATTCTCAAAGCTTGAATTCATAGACAGTTCCGGACTCGGTTCGCTCGTAGCCGTCAATTCAACGCTTCTCAAACAAGGCAGGTCGCTAACGATAGTAGCCCCGCCTGAAAATCTGATGGAATTGCTGAAGATAACCAATCTCGACAAAATTCTTAGGATAGTATCGAACATTAATGATGCATGAACGTAATTTAAAGGTTTTCGTTTCATTTTCATGTCTCGCATTCGCGATTTTCATTTTTGGGAATACGGCGTTCGCCGCGAAAATCAAATCCGTTCAAGGCGAAGTGACGGTTCGCGTGGCTGGTTCGGGTTGGTACCCGGCGCACGTGGGCGCGGACATCGACCCATCTACCGACATCAAAGTTCCCAATGGCGGAAAAATTGAAATATTCAATGGCAAATCCACACAATGGATGCTTATAGGCGAAGCGGAAGCAAGCATTCCGAAACACGCAAAAGGCGAACCCGACATCGACATCGATCTGGCCGCCGGAATTCTGATAATCGCCTATTCCCCGACCGATCCGAAAGCCCTCTTCAACATAAAAACTTCCGAAGGAACGGTCCAGCTTAACGAAGGCGTTTTCGGGTTGGATTCCGGAACCGGAAAGCAGTTCCGGCTGGCTGTGGACGACGGCCGGGCATGCATAAAGAGACAGCAATCGAAGACGATCTGCACTGATGAAAAAAACATGATGGTGATCGAGCCCGGCAAGCCCCCCAAAAACGATTCGATCGACAAAGACATCAAGAGTCTTTGGAAAAGCGTCGATTGGGCCGCAGCAGCCGCTAAACCCGACCTTAGAGTCATTCAACCTCAAGACGGCGCCAGATTCTCGGATTCGGCGGTCATCGTTTCCGGAAGCGCTTCGAAAGATGTCCCCGTCTATATCAACAACAAAGAAATTAAGGTCAAATCAGACGGCTCATTTTCAGGTGTTGTTTCCCTTTTCGAAGGGGAAAATAAGCTCGTCATACAAGCCCGCTCGAACAATGGAAAAACAACTTCCGTCTCGAAAACCGTTTATCTCGATTCAACCCCCCCTCTGCTTTCCATCAATCAGCCGCCCAACAACTTCGATCCGTCCATGATCGGTTCCTGCGACAATCGCAACTGCTACATTCAGATATTCGGCCTCACAGAACCCGGTGTGAACCTTCTCGCCAACGGCGTGAACGTAAGCCGCTTCATCGAAGACGACGGCAGTTTTCTAATTCAGGACTTCCCGATCCGGAAGGACGAGCGCACT
>JAKLIR010000530.1 GCA_022709505.1 bacterium
ATGATTCACGAGTTCTGCGAGAGCCACGGTGTTCGTGCGGAACCAGTGTTCCGGGTTGTCCCAGCTCGGAGCGACCTCGCTCTGCGCGGCGAAATTCACTACGTAATCGGGCTTCTCCGCGTCGAGCAGCTCGAGTATCTCGGTCATGTTGCTATTAAGATCCAACTGATGATATTCGTAATTCGAAAGGTCCGGCCGCGTCTTATATTTGAGAAACAACGGGCCGCGTTCGGGCGACCTGCTCACTCCGATGACCTTGCAATCGCGGTCTTCGAGAAGAAGGTCGACGAAATCCTGTCCGGAAAATGAATTGGCGCCGAGCACCACCACTTTTTCGCTCATCTTAAAAACTCCGATCGATATATTCGATAGCGCGCCGCGCCTTTTCAAGCTGCGCGGTCTTGATGTCCGGAGCAGCGGCCTCCGTTTGCGCAAACTTTCTTCTCTCTCTCCCCGCCGGAAGAAAAACGTTCAACATTATGCAAACCCATTTCACTCTGTAAACTGGAAACAGCGCTTCCGCGCGCACTGAAAAATCATCTCCAAGCCTAAGCGCGTTTCGTAGATCTTCCGTGAGTTTCTTCCTCATTCCCGTCGGCGCCGGGACGGCCGGTTGGCAAAAAAAGTCGCACACCGTCTTCGCGGGGTCGTCCCATCCGGCATATTCGAAATCATGAAATACGAGCCGCCCGTCCGCTCTCCTGATCACATTGTGAAACCCGAAGTCCGACGGTGATATGCATCGCGATTCATCTTCCAAAATGCAGTTCAAATCTATCCCGGCGGCCTTCACTTTGCCGAACGCGTACTCTCTCGCCCTCTCGAACGCCGCCTTCGCTTCTCCCCTCACGAACCGTACGACCTCCGCTTCAAGATCGCTCTCGATTCCAATTCCGCTCAACACATCCAATCTCCGCTCGACACAATCGATGTGATCCGAGATTCTGAACCACGCTTCCGAAGCGTCGGGGAGAGCCGCGCCGCCGCTCATCTCTTTTGTCTTGTTCAGTTCGATGAAAAATCGCGCGGCCTCCTCGACATCGCCTTCAGTCGCGTCCGTTCCGAAAGGAGCGCCGTCAACATATTCATATATCCCGATTCCCGATCGATCGTCCTTCGCTATCGCCTTCGGAACACAACTTATCCCCGCTTTTTTCGCGAAAGTCAGAAACCCGAACTCCGCGCCGAGTCTGTCGCGAGAGTCATGCTCATGCTTGAAATATATCTTTGCCGTATATTGTTTCTCTTCAGCAACTATTTTCAAAACCTTGTTGTTAGCCCCGCCCTTCAGCAGCCCGGCGTCCGTGACAGGACCGCCGAGCGCGCTTTCGGCAAGCTCGCTCAAAGCCTCCGCTGTCTCAGCCGAAAGTCCGACACCATCCCAGCCGACAACACTCATGTCGCAGCACCGCCGAATATCGTTTCCGCCATCTCCGCCCATGATCCTATGCTTTTCAAGTTCGTAGTTCTTTCATACAGGTTCGAGGGATCGAAAAGGATCTTTTCGACGCCGTCGGGAAAATCGTCTCTATCGAGAAACTCGGGCAGATCATCAATAAAATGCGTGCATCCGGCCGATGCGATTCTCGCAATCTTTTCCTCCGCTTTCAACTCGAAAAAAATATGTTCGTCATCGAGCAAATCGGGAGAACGGCCCGAAAAACCGTTTTCTCTCAACCAATCCCTCGCGGCGGAATGAAGATCGTGTCTCGGGCCTATATACGGATGCCTCGTCCTGTGGCTTATGATAAAAAACTCAATGTTTCGCACAGCACACCGGGCCATGAAATCCTTGACGCCCGGAAAAGGCCTCGCCCTTTTCATCTCCGGTCCGTAGATAACACCCTGCAACTCGGTCCACGCATCCTCTTTGCCGACTGCGCGCAGATAGTTCCGAACATCGCTCTTCCCCCTGCCCGCTTCCGGTGGAATGAGTCCGCGCTCCACGGCCGCGCTGTAAAAAACGTCGTCATAGCACACAATCGTATTATCGAAGTCGATTCCTATAACCAACGGTAAACCCCGCTCGCAGAGCGCCGCCGCGCCGGGGCCGCTCCCGGGTGATCCTTATTCACGGCTTCATGCATATCATCGGCCTCACGACTTTTCCCGCTTCGAGATCGTCGAGAGCTTCATTAATATTTTCAAGTGCGTATATTTTCGTAATCATCGGCGATGGATCGAGTACGCCGGATAAAATCATCTCGCAGTATTTCGGGAAATCCCTGTCCGGATCCGAGTCGCCGCCCCATGTACCGAGCAGCCTCTTCCCCTGATTG
>JAKLIR010000531.1 GCA_022709505.1 bacterium
TTCCGATCGGAGAACTTTCGTATAAGGACCTGAATCTCACTTCGCTCTCGTGCAGAGCTTTGAGATTCTTCATGTTGTCGAGGCCGAGCGCGGTGAGTTCCTTCCTCGCCACCGTTTGCTCGGTGATGTCGATGATTACCCCTTGATAATGGGTGATCCTTCCTTTCGCGTCCCTGCGGATGAATGTCGAGCAGTTGACGAAGCGGTATTCCCCGTTTTTCATTCTGAGCCGGTATTGTTGTGAAAACTCATCCCGGCGTATCGCCGAAAATGCCGATATATCGTTTTTGACCGCGTTTAGGTCGTCCGGGTGAATGATGTTTTCGAATGCGAACGCGCCGGAAGTCATTTCCGCCGGCTCGTAGCCTAATGCTATAACGTTGTCGGAAACCACGAGAACGGGCATGCCGGGTTCGTTTGCCCAGAGAAAGGCTATGGCCGGACTTTTGTTGATGATGTTTTCGAGTTCGAACAGGTTTCCTTTTTGGGTTTTTATTTCATTTTCGAGCTTATTAACGCGAGATTTCAATGATTCGATAAGTTTATCCTTATCGACATTGTGAAGGTTCCTTTCAGAACTCGAACCGTTTTGTGGCGGCTTCTGGTTTTTCATTTCTTTCTCCGAGGCGCCGGGTGGAGCTTAACCGGATGCCATACCATACATGATAAAATCAACTATCTCTTACTAATTCATTTAAAATAAAAATTTTACCATCGGGGGACTTTAACTAATTATACCCAAAAAAGTATAATCAAACGGAAACCACAAACAATATTTAAAATGGAGTTGCGATATGGGCAAAACGAACAAAAAGTTGAAAATAGCAGTTGCGGGTTGCGGGAGGCAAGCGTGGCTGGCTTTTTTTCCATGGATAAAGGAGCATCCCGAAGCGGAGTTGGCGGCGGTGGCGGACGCGGATGAGGGGCTCGCGGAGAAGTCGGCCGCGAAGTTCGGCGCGGGGGCGTGCTATTCGTCATGGGAAGAAATGGTGGAGAAATGTGATGCGGAAGCGATGATTATAACAACTCCGCCGTGGGTGCACGCGGACCCCGCCGTGGCGGCCGCGGAACGCGGCATGCACGTCCTGTGCGAAAAGCCCATGGCGACGACCGTGGAGGATTGCGCCCGCATGGTGGAAGCCGCGGAAAAGAACGGCGTCATTCTCGACGTGGCGCATTCGCTGAGGTTCGATCCCGGCTATGAAAAGCTGAAAAGCCTTGTGAAGAGCGGTGAGATCGGTCGTGTTTATCAGTTGCGCGCGACCTATGACAGTTGGGTGCCGGACTTTTCGAAGTCTCCTTTTAAGGAAATCTATGATTTCGGCTGCAAATATCGCCTGTTCGGTTCGAAGGATATGGGGATATGGAGGATGAGCGATCCCCGGACTAACGGCGGCGTTTACTTCGACCACGGGATTCACTACGTGGATATGTTCAGATGGATAACAGAGGAGCGGGTAGTGTCCGCGAGCGGGGTGGTGCAGCATGTGATTCCGGGCCGTTTGAACGAGGATCACGCGTCGTCGCTGCTCCGGTTCGAGTCCGGCGCCTGCGCGTACGTGCAGGGCTCGCTCTGCCGCGTGAGCGCGCGGGGAAGCTGCGACGAAGGCATGTTGCACGGCGAAACCGGGTGCATTAAATATAAAATGGACGGGACGTGGTATGTTCTCGGCATTCCCCATCTTTACAACGTGCACGCGAGCGTCTGGATGTTCGGCCTTCCGTCGTTCATGGTCAACCAGTGGATGCCGGTTCATGTGAAATACGGAAAAAGCCAGTGCATGTTCAAAAGACAGCTCGATCATTTCGTGGCGAAGGTAAACGGATCGCTGGAGCCGCATCCCGTTATCGGCGAATCGTGGGCCTGCTCGGGGCGGGACGGAATGGAAAACGTTCGCATCGTCCATGCCGTATATGAATCAGACCGAAAGAATTCGGAAACAGTAAAATTGGATTAGACTGGGAAATTGCGAAAAGCGGCGATTCGCGGCGTTGCGGGCCGCGACTTAAGGGAACCCTTTGAGAAGGGTTCCCTTAAGAATCCCTCCTAAACTTTTCGCGCGCGCAATTCCGGAAAAACATCGGAATTGCTTTCTCAAGGATACCTTTTCCCCTGTGGATTCGGGATCTCAGTCCGGAATGGCGTGCGCCGCGGGTGGTTCTTACGAGCCGGGATAGAGCCCCCGGATGATGTTTGCGACGGTTTCGGGGTCTGTGGAGTGGTTGATACCGGAGCGTGCGGCGTTCGCGCCGGGGACGCCTTTGAGGTAA
>JAKLIR010000532.1 GCA_022709505.1 bacterium
CGAGACCATGTTTCCGTTGTTCTCCAGGACAGTTTTCACGAGATCTTCTATGTCGCCGCCGTCAGTGACGTTGTGATACAACCCGTATCCATCCAATTCGCGGGAAAGCATCTCATCCGTCAGGTCGAAACGCATCTGGTGCCTGTAACCTGCTCGCCGTGAAGGGTCTCTGAACCCGAGTTCATAGTTTCCAAGCGGATCATATCCCGGTATCTTCGTCACATCGTCGACACCGAGTTCATCCGCCCAGAACTTTCGCATTGCCTGGATGCGCTCGGCCTTGGGCGCGTTCGAGGAGTCCAGCTTCTGAATCATCTTCTTCCACGAAGCTGATGTGTCTTTTTTTAGAAGGTATGCCGTTTTCTGTAAAAGCAATATCTCAGCGTCTTCGGCGCTCGCGGGCACGGAATGGACTCCGAGTTCTTCCAGCCGGTCGAGGATCGCCTCGAACTTTTCCGGATCGGCGATTTTGCCGGTGACGCGGATTTCGATCTGCCCCTGAACGGCATAAGGGTTCGCTGAATCCCACGGGCGATAGTCCATGACCACGCCGTCATCGAGTTCGATCCGATACTGCACGCCGCGGGTGAAGCCGGAACTCCGTCCGAAGATGTTGTTCAGGTCCGCGTCGGCTTTGACGACATGGATTTCACCGTTCCTGCACTGCCGCTGATCCATTCTGATATTTGTTTTCTGGAACCGGAAGGCCGTTTTTTTCGGCTCCGGCTTCGCCTCTTTTTCAATCAGATTTTCTTTCGCGGTGTATTGCCTGAATGTACCGTATATTTTTTTGTTTTTCTCCGCCGCCTCCCATACATCCTTGCATACTTGAGTATATTCCTCGGCCATGTCACGAATAGACGCCGTCTTGCCGGACTTCGCCAGCCTTTCAAGATCGGGGAGAATCTTTCTAATTTCTTCCAGCTTTTCCTTGTTGTATGCGAAGTCGCCGGCGTCTACGTGGTGGTTGATGGTTTTTACGCCGTCAAGAATTTTGTCGTAGAACGTATCTTCCGGCAGCACGTCGCCGGGAGACAGCGCCCGCATGGCCGAACCCTTTTCACCGAGCGCCTCGAGGAGTTTCTTTTCCGAGTCGGGACGCAGCTTGAACTGGATGACCGTTTCCTCTTTGCCCTGAATGTTTTTCTGCGTGAAAACGAGCGCGTTCTGATCCTCTATGTCGTCCACATCGAGGCGCAGGGTTTTTCCCTGTGCTTTCATCTCGTGCGCCTCGCGCAGGATCGTCTCATCTTCCTTCGACAGCTTCCGGATGGTTTTAACATCGTCACCGAACCGGAACTCGGTTTTGAACCGCGATTTGTGCAGGTCGCTGTAGAACTTCTCGAAGTCGCGGCGGATGTTATTTTTCCGTTCCAGCGCGAGACGGTAGAACTCATCCTTCGCCGCGCTCGCTTTCGCTCCGAAACGACCCTCTACGTAAGGCCGGATGATTTCAAGGTATTCGGAATCGGGTATCTGCTCGACGCGCCGGATGACTTTGAGTGCCGCGTTGAGGTCAATGTCGATCTCTCCATTCTGGTACGCCCGGAATAGAGTGTTATATATTGGCTCCGCCTCCATCGAGTTCGGATGGTAGGAGATACCGAGTTTATCCTTGCCGAGGAACTTAAACGTCTGTCCTTTATCAATTCCGAAAACCCTTCCGTCCGAGGCCCGGACAAACTGCTTGGCGTGCGCGTCGTGGTTGGAGATGAGCCAGTCGAGAATGTGTTCGCGCTGGATGGCCTCGATCTCGGACGGCGACAACTTACTGATGGGAATATCCCGGAACGACGCCTCCGGTTTGACGTTTTTCACCAGCCGCTGAATGGAACCGGAGCGACCGTTTAATTCGACGTATCGAACCTCGACGGCTTCGGGATTAATAAGCCGGGCGATCCGGTATCCCATCTCTTCACCGTGCGCGATGAAGGCGTCGGTCGGTTTGAAAAGCCACTCGTCGCCATGTTCGTCAACGTAAATATATTTCTCATGCGCCCCGCCGAGTGATTTCGCGTCCTTCGAATACTTGAAGGCTTTTCCTTTATCGAGTGCATCCCAGTCGGCGTCGACTTTTGCAAATCCGGTGGCGACGTCAGCGTGCGGTTTTTCAAGAACGGCGGCGGGCGCGGGGGCCGCTTTTGGTTCGGGCTTCGGAACGAGCTTTGCCGCTGGCGCTCCTGAGGGCTTCTTGCCGTATTTCTCGGCCCACTTCGCCCACTTGGTTTCGATACTTTCCTTTGCAGCCTTTATCGCCGCGTCGTCAGTCTC
>JAKLIR010000533.1 GCA_022709505.1 bacterium
TATGGTGTTTTTGCCGATGATATATTTATTTGGTGATAAAAGAATTCCGGTCGCCCCGCACATATTCGGCTATATTATAATCGCTTTGCTCGGACTTCCGCTGGCGACGCTTTTCGTCGTGCCGAACGCTCTTGTGGCGGACCTTACGGATTACGACGCCAAGTTCACGGGAGTGCGTCGAGAGGCAATATATTTTGGTGCTCAAGGCATGTTTCAGAAGGTGACTCTCGGAATTTCGACGTTTCTGATGACTGCGATTTTTAATAAATACGGATACTCAGCGGCCCATCCTCTCGGCATAAAACTTACAGGAATCATCGGGGGTCTCTTCGCGCTCATGGGTGTGATCGCGTTCCTGTTTTTTCCGCGCGATCTGAACGCCCATGCCGAAGAACTTCTCAGCAAAAGGAAGTCCGGCGTTTCCTGAATTAGCAGTAGCGGGCAATGCTCTCCGTGATGGAGGTCCGCGAGGGAGCTTTCTCAATCAGTTTCCGGATCAGGATTCGGATTCGAATTTCGTGAGTCTTCTGATGGCGTCGAGTTGCTCGGAGCGGCCCATCTTTGAACTCGCGATAGCCTTTTTCAATATCGAAATCGTTTTATCGTAGCCGGGGCGGTCAACAGGGTAGGGGATGCCGTCCTTGCCGCCGTGCGCAAAACTGAAACGAGCGGGGTCTTTGAAACTTGCAAGATCGCCGTAAAGAATTTCGGACAGCAAAGTCAGAGCACGGATAGTCGCCGGGCCGACTCCTCGAACACCTAACAGACCTTCAAAATCACCGGGCGAATTTTCATAAGAGGAAAGAAGCGTTTTTTCGAGTCTGTCCGGATTTATGTCCGAGATGAGGATTTGGTGTCTCTTGGGAAGATTCAGTGATTTCAGTTTTTTAAGCTCACCGATCAGCTTTTCGGGCTTTTCATGCGAAAGTTCAGCGGTTCTCGATC
Organism: bacterium; assembly: GCA_022709505.1. GTDB lineage: Bacteria > UBP15 > UBA6099 > UBA6099 > UBA6099 > JAKLIR01. The sequence continues at coordinate 946 of JAKLIR010000533.1, forward strand.
TCGCAGGCGCCGACTCTGAGGCGACGAGGTTGAGGGTCAACTGGCCGGCCGCGCCGCCGCAGACCGCGCTGTGAGGTTCGCACACGAAATCCTCCACGTCGCCGCCGAGCCAGTGGTAACGACGTGCATAGCGCGTCTCCTCATTCATTCCCTGCTGGATCACCGCCCATTCGCCGTTCGGAGTGAAAACAAACGTGTGGTGATAGATTTGATAGCCGTCCTGCACGGCCGCGCTGTCTACTTTCGCCGACATGCGGCTCGCATACACAAGCGGCTCCGGCGCCATGCCCTCCGTCTCGCAAGATTCGATTATCTCATCCGGTGTTTTGCGGGAGACGGCGCCCTTGCCGCCGCAGATGTAGAGGCCGATGCTCGGCTGGATGCCCTTTATCGATTCCTTCAGAGCGCCGCACGTGGTCGTAGTCAGCCCGCTCGAATGCCAGTCGAAGCCCAACACGCAGCCGAGCGCCTGAAACCAAAAAGGGTCTGAAAGGCGGCGCAGCACTTCTTCAGGCCCGGATTCGCTCACCATCGTTTCGAGAATCGCCCGCGATAGTTTCACCATCCTACCGAAAAGCCACGCAGGCGCTTTCCCACCGTGCAAGGGAGTATTCGCGGTTCCCGTTCTTCCCATTTCTACCCCCCCCGTATTGATTAAACAACATCATCGTAAATAATATTAGTACAATTTTAGCTGCTTGGTGTGACGAAAAAAAGGAGCAACACACATGCGATTCGAAACCAAAACAGTTCGAGCCGGACACGGTCCGGACCCCGCATACGGCGCGGTCATGCAGCCGATCTATCAGGTGTCCACATTCGCCTTCAAAGGTGTATGCCAACCGGGGGTTTACGATTATTCGAGGTCCGGAAATCCCACGCGGCGCGCGCTCGAAGACTGCCTCGCGGAGCTTGAAAATGGAACGCGCGGCTTCGCGTTCGCCACGGGGATGGCTGCGGAAGCCACCGCGGTCGCAATGTTCAGCGCCGGCGACCATGTAATCGTTCATAACGACATCTACGGCGGCTCGTGGCGGTATTTCAACAGTATAGCGACTCAACATGGCATCGAGGTGTCTTTCGTCGATCTGCGCGACATTCCGGCCCTCGAAAAAGCGATCAAGCCGAACACCAAGATGATGTGGACCGAAACTCCCACGAATCCGCTCCTGAACATCCTCGACCTCGCCGCCGTCGCCGCCGTAGCGCGTCCGCGCGGCATAATCACCATCTGCGACAACACCTTCATGTCGCCATACTTCCAGAAACCGCTCGACCTCGGGATCGACATCGTCTATCACTCCACCACG